>DDBW01000010.1:55013-68496 GCA_002335495.1 Candidatus Dojkabacteria bacterium UBA2022
TGGCGGAGAGGGAGGGATTCGAACCCTCGGTAGGTATAAACCTACGACGGTTTTCAAGACCGTTCCATTCGACCACTCTGGCACCTCTCCAACTCGTGAATTCTATCAGAAAGTTAGGATAATTTCACCTTATTTGTTAGCATACGCTTCAACTCTATTATCAACAATAGTTTGATGGACTATATCTAATGCAGCCTGGAAGGATTGCGCCTCAATTTTAAAACCTGAAGCAGGTTTATGCCCCCCGCCCCCTAATAATTTTGCAAATATAGTTGTATCTATTAGATCGCTTATGGCTCTAAAAGAGCCCTTATAATATTTCCTTGGTGCTGTCATATCAGGGATCAAAACAAATCCCCATTTATTGGGCTCGATACTCCTTATATAGTTATCCATAAATAAATGGTAAGCTGAGCCGTATATATCTTGAGCAATATTTTCTTCAACTAACTTTTCAGTAAATTCATCTGACAAATAGCTGTAGTTATAATCATCCTTTTGCTGAAGGTTTTTCATTAGCTCCCCAATAATTTTAATATGAGCTAGCGAAAGTGAGTTCATTCTACCTTGCAACTCTTCTATCGATAATCCTGCGTCAAGCATATCTGAGACAGTATCAAAAGTCTCTCGATGAAATCCATTTTTGTAAAGGAATCTTCCGGTATCACCAAGAATACCGAAAAGAATTGGCTCCATATCAGACTTATCAGTTTCCCATCCGAAATCTCTTGTAAATATTCCATAGACTTCTTCACAAGTAGATGAGCGTTTATTATTGATAAATATATCAACATCATCCCGCCCATCTTCTAAATGGTGGTCTATTGTGACAGTTTTTATGGATTTTGTGCTGATTAGCTGTAGAATTTCACTCGCTTGTTCCTCAAGTTTCGAAAATCTTTTGAGATTATTCCCGTCTAACATTATTAACAAATCAGGCTCATATTCCTTTACACAATCAACCAACAATGTATGCGTTATATCTGAAAACCCTTTTAAGAAAGAGAATTCACTAGGTATTAAGCCTTCAATACAGACTCTTATCTCCCTCTGATCTCCCTCTGATCTATCGATATCAGATTTAATCATATTGTAAACATACAACGCAGAACCTATGGAGTCTGGATCGGGTGAAAAGTGGGATGTAATTAATATTCGTTTACTCTGTTTTATGTAATCAAAAAGCAATATATTTTTCATAGTAATGCCGATATAAATATATGAATTAAATATAGTATGTAATAATAATCTCCCATTAACTTTTAGTGAAAATCTCTCGAATCACATCATCAAGACTCATTTCATCAATATTTAAATCCTCTACACTAAAATCTTTAAGCAACTTGGCAGACACATTAGGAACTAAATCCCTTTCAACTTTAATGACTCCATTAACATCATCAAGTGTAACAATCTCCCCTACTCTTTCCAAATCCTCTTTCATAATCCTCTTGGAAGAAACAAAAGATATTGTTTTATACTGAGCATGCTGCCTTATCAAATTTGCAATAGATCCATCGTAAAGAAGCTTACCATCATCAATTATAATTACCCTCTTACACAACTCTTTAACATCATCCATGTAGTGACTAGTGAGAATAATTGTAGTCTCAGAGGTTTTATTATACTCCTTAAAGAAGGTTCTAAGCTTTTTCTGCATAACAACATCTAAACCAATAGTAGGCTCATCTAAAAAGAGAACCTGTGGGGAATGAAGCAATGAAGATAGCAGTTCACACTTCATCCTCTGACCGAGTGAAAGCTTCCTTACAGGGATATTTACAACAGAACCCAAGTCAAGAAGGTCTATCAAGTCATCAAGCTTACCGTAAAACTGATCATCGGAAATCTCATAGATCTCTTTATTCATTAAAAAAGAGTCCATAGCGGGAAGATCCCACCACAACTGATTTTTCTGTCCCATCACCAAAGCAATTTTCTTTAGAAATTCCCTATTTCGCTCCCAAGGGGTATAGCCCAAAACAGAAACTTTACCGCTAGATGGGTATAAAAGGCCTGAAAGACTTTTCAATGTAGTAGTTTTTCCTGCTCCATTAGGTCCAATAAAACCGACGAATTCCCCCCTCTCTATATTAAATGAAACATCATCAACAGCTTTAATTGTACTGTACTCTCTTTTGAATAGACTCTTTATACTTCCTTTCAAACCGGGAGCCTTCCTGTATATCTGAAACTCTTTAGATAGATTTTGCACCTTAACGTCATATTTCATTCCTCATTCTATCACAAGCGATTGACGCATTAGTAGTATTAAAATAATATGATGGTATGAAAAGCATAAAGCTAATAACCACAGCAATTACACTATTAACATTCAATATCACACCCGCCCTGGCGCAGAGCCTTGAGTCTGACAACTATAAAATTGTAGATGCCAATACAAACTCCTCAGGAGAAGTAACAAACTCAACAACAGGTGATTACAACCTTCTAAACACGGTAGGAGGCTTTACCGGAGACCCTCGCCTCTTCTCAAATAACTACCGCGCAGGAGCAGGAATTGAGATCTTTGTAGCAAACACCCCAACCGTATCCTGTTTTGAAACCGATACAAATGGAAGTTCACAGTGCACGACAGGCCCTACATACCTTAATACGGATGGAATGGTTACAGTATGCGGAGCAAATGGATGCTATGACAGGGCGCGTTTTGAGATTAACGTGCAAAAGAATCCAACAGACACGCTCTACGCAGTTCAAATATCTGAGGATAATTTTGCAACTGATACTCGATACATTGACGGGGTTACTTATAAGCCTAAGAGCGCAAATATAAGAACCCTTTCTGACTATAAAACTAAGACCGATTGGGAGACAGAAAGTACTAATATCAGGGGGCTGAGCTCATCAACCCAATACAGCATTAGAATAGTGGCCTTACACGGAGATTTTACTGAGTCAGAGCCAGGACCTTCATCAACAGCCACTACAGCATCAGCCTATATATCATTTGATATTGATATCGCGGACGTAAACGGCACAACCGCTGAAAGCACCCCTCCATATCTTGTAGAGTTTTCATCAAGCCGACAGCTTGTTCAAACTGGACCTGCACAAACCGCCGTAGATTTAATATGGATGGATGTATCAACAAACGCCCTAGGAGGTTTTGCCTTAATTCATAGAGGTACATATGGAGGACTGTTTAGCACAGCTGAAAACTACACAATTCCATCAGACAACTACGATCTGGATGGGGAGAGCGAAGGATTTGGGATTCAGGATTTCTACACCTCACAAGAGAGAGCAACAGGGAGTGGTAATGGCGATCTAGGAACTATCAACGTTGATACCGACTACAATGGAACTACTAATGTAGTAGGGAAAGTGGATCAAGTATTCCTCAGGATTTACTCCGCAAGTAAGCCAATTTTAAACGGGAGAATGGGGGTACTTTTAAAGGCTCGAGCATCTGGAGTGACGCCTGCGGCCTCGGACTATACAGAGGATATCACTTTGATTGCGGTGCCAAGGTATTAAGAGAGTGATATTCAACGACATCCTATAATCGATTTTCAATTGACTATGTATATAAGATGAACTATTCTTAAAAGACAATATCAATACTATGACAAAATAATATAGAATTATTTATGAAATCACTGATAAGGATTATTTTCCTGACCGTAACAATAATGGTATCAGCACTATATATTGCGCCGAGATTTGTTTCTAATGCGGATACTCTTGATGCAATATACTTCTACCTTTCGAGAATGCAGACCAATATCAACGGAAGCTCTGCTACAGTTGAATACTTAATTGCCCTATCCCCTTCGCAGAACATCCCTACATCAGGCACCGTTACAATAACTTTTCCAGACGCTGATGACACGAACTGGTGTAGAACAGCAGGCGCCCTTACAGTTGCAGGGGTATCTTCATCAATTGTAGACTTGGCGGCTACCAACTGGGATATAGACGCGGTACTACCTAACAACGGCAGTGCATTAACCGCAACATGTACACAAGGAGCTGGTGCTAATTCTTCTGACGTAATAACCATTTCAAACGTCGGAGCTCTAAGCACAGGAACTACATATGGATTTCAACTTAGCAATGGAAGTTCCGCGGGCGTTATAGGAACAGATGACACTCCAGGAAGTCACCCAACAACAGTAACGACCCAAAGTGGAGCAACAATAGATTCATCAACATTCGACTTAGAATTAGTTTCTAACGATACCGTAACAGTATCTGCAACAGTAACCGCAGCTCCAACTGTAAACTGTTCAATCAGCACAAATACTGTAAACCTTGGAACCCTGTTCCCAGGTGGTGCATACTCAACCGCAACGCATACAATATCTACATCAACATCACTAACTACCAACGGATACTACTGGGCAGCATATGGAACCGGAAATGGAAGCACAGACGCCGGTCTATACAAATCGGACCCAACTACATACCTCCTTGCTTCAACTGGAAGCACAACCATTGATTTAACTGGAATTGCGGCAGAAGGGTTTGGAATGACCGTTTCAGATCCAGATGGGGCTGGAGCAGCTGTGGTTCCTTCAGACTTTAGCGATGCATCTCCAGGGACATTTGGAGCCTTAGATAGAACCTCAGCAGGAGCAAGATTAATTCTATACCAGAACGGTGCTCAGGCAAGTGCTGACAACTCAACTATCACTTACGGTGCAAAAGCCAGTGGCTCAGCAGAAGCAGGATCATATTCTGAAAATGTACATTTTACATGCGGAGCATACTACTAATCTGTGGTGAGAAGTAATAGAAAGATAAATGAAAAAGATACTACAAACAACATACCTTCTCACTATATTAGCAACCATACTCCTCTATCCCAAAGCCGCTAATGCTCTGGGGGAAGCAAGCCTATCCCTGGGTTTTTCCCCAACCGCCCTATATCTCAATCTAAACCCTGGAGAAACGTATAAAGGAGAAGTAACTTTTTGGAACCTTGCCGAGTCAACCATAAGCTTTAGCGTTAAGATAAAAGGTTTCAAACAAATTGAAGATATCCCTGGAACTTCGCGCATACACACCGATTTTGAAGAGGCCAACGATCCATACTCGGCATCTAAATGGGTGACGGTAGAAAAGAACAGTGTAGAACTACATCCAAATGAGTATTTCAAGCTCCCATATACAATAACCGTCCCCCAGGATGTTGCAGTTGGAGAATTTCACACCCTTATATACCTGCAATCCAACACCCCTGACAATCCCCTTCTTGGATCGGCAACTCTCGCCGATTTAGGATCAGGACCAGCCATACTTATAAACACGGGAGATAACGTAGAGGAGAAAGCAGAAGTCGAATACTTCAAAACCGAGAAATCATTCTATGAATACCCTCCAGCAACCTTCCTAACCAGATACCTAAACAAAGGCAATACCCACATCACTCCAGCCGGAGATATTATTCTTGAAAATTTCCTAGGACAGGAGATTGATAGAATTCAATTTAACCCAAATCAACAAAGCATACTCAGATCAAATGGAGCAACATACGCAAATACATGGGAGAATAAATCGATACTCTTCAAAAATGGAAAACTTGCAATAGGCCCGATCAAAGCTAAACTTGTAACAACATATCGGGCAAAATTCCCGGGTTTCTCCCCTCTTAGCGCAACAACATCGTTCTGGGTGCTACCATGGAAGATTATACTAGGGGTAATCCTTGCCATTGCGTTCCTGCTATACCTCAAATCCAGGAAAAAAGAGATCAAAAGATCCCCGCAACAGCCAGAAGTATACTATAATAATCCATCAGAACAGTACCACAGGTATGACCAAAATAATAACAACCGCTTCTAAAATCCTATTAGTATCATCATTGATACTAACCGTTATATCTCTTGGATACATTAAACCTGCCTACGCCAGCTCAATTACAACCGATAAGCTCGAATACAAGTTAGAGGCAGGAGATTTTGAATTTGGATCTCTCAAATTTACAAGCACCGAAAAGGAGATCTTGAAAATATCCGTATCCGTAAAAGCCTACGATCCAAAAGAAGAAGTATTTATAGATACAAAACCCTTTATTGGACTACAACAAACAAACTTCACAGTCAAACCTAATGAGACAATCACAATAGAGTACGCCATATCAATCCCCGAAGAACAACCCATTGGTACATACTTCAACGTAATAGCAATAGAGCCAGTAAAAGCTCAAACCAGCCCACTTTCAAGCGTAGGAGTTAGTATAAAAAACGGCTTCGGAGCCCTTTTAACCTTCAACATCCAAGAGGCCAACAACACAATTGACAAGGTATTTATAGACAAAAGTGACACTCAAATTATTGTAGAACGAAGGGGGTTTCCGTTCCTAAGCCCTCTCAGATTAAGGTATATCTTTGTAAACAACTCCAACTTTGTCTTTAGACCGGAAGGAGAGATTCGAATTACCAACCAAGGAGGGAAACAAATTGATCAAAGAGTTCAGATAAATCCCGACAACAAAGCTATATATCCGTCAGAAAAAATTGAGCTTGTTAAGGAATTTAAAGTATGGGATAACCTCGACGAGATATTCGATAAAAAAGTAATCTCATCTAGAACATACAACGGCTTTACTGAAAACTATCTAACAAACCAAGTAGAAGTAATGATAAGAGAACAGATTATAACCGCAGGGGTAATCCTTCTCGCAGGAGCCATAGCGATAGTAGTCGTAGCTGCAAAACTACTTTCAAGAAATAAACATAAGAGCCCTAATAAAGAACAGTCTGAGTAGTTCTAAATGATACTTTAGCAACATTTTCAAGCTCATCTTTTCCATATTTTTTAACAAACTCCCTACCCTGCTCTACTACGTGAACCGCCCCAAGAGGAAATGGGAAATCATAGTGCTGTGACATCTCTTCTATGGCCTTCAGGAAGTATGTACGAGCAATTATTGAGGCTGTAGCGGTAGGTAGATCCTGGCTCTCAGCATGATGCATCTGCATAAATTCTACTCCAACCATCTCTTTGCCCAACCTACCTTTATTTGTAGAAAACTGATCTATAACCGCATAGTTATAATCAAAATTACGAGAGGAGAGCTCCTTAACCAAATCCTTTATATTTTCTCCATGAAGCTTTGCCAGTAGTTTTGCCACATTCATATAAATTTTATACTCAGTATTGTACTGGTTGGGCATAAGTGTTGTAATTTTATATACAACCAAGTCCTTAATCTTGCTATACATATCAACAATCTGCCGATCGCTTAATTTCTTAGAATCAGTGATTCCAAGACTAGCAACCCTGGCATATGCTTCGGAGGGGATATAACAGGCTGCGACAATCAAAGGACCAAAGTAATCCCCTTTCCCAACCTCGTCCGCTCCAATGTGGGGGATGTAATCAGGTTGCTCAACCTGATTACCTGTAACGATATTTAAGATACTCTTAAGGTCAACATTCCCCTGAACAACCAACTTCATGCTGCTATACAAAAGAACTGTTACCGCCCCATTACTAAGCTTCCATTTCAGATACGGATTAGGATCAGCTTTCTTTGTAAAACCAAGCTTAACCAAAGCGTCAAAAATTCCTCCCTCCTGCGATTGATCAATTTTAATGCTTTCAGTATTCATCTATTTAATCCTTTCAACTTCCTGACCATTAGAGGTATCCTTAACAATATATCCCAAATTTTTAATTTCATCTCGCAATCTGTCGGATTCAGCATAATTTCCTGACTCCCTAGCTTTGGCCCTAAGATCCAAAACTTCAACAACCGCTTGCGGAAGATCTTCTTTCTCTTCTTTTTTCAAAACAGCCGGAATTAAGTTTAATCCCAAAACCTTATCAAAAGATTCTACTGTGGCAAAAATATCATTAACCGCTTCCCTTGATTTAACAACCTCAATAAGCACCGCAAAAGCTTCTGACATATTTAAGTTATCAGCCAAAGCCATTTTAAAGCGATTATCAAAATCCTCTAAAACCTCACCCTGCTGAATACTACCGATGCTCATTTTGTTTTTTAGCTTGCTAGTTAACGAAAGCCTGGAGTTCTTAGCTCCCTCTAACGCTTCCAAGGAGAACTGTAGAGGAATTTTGTAATTTACAGATATAAGAAGCCATCTAATATCCATTGGATCAAAGCCTAAATCAACCAATTCATTTATTGTATATGCATTGCCCAAACTCTTAGCCAGTTTCTCTCCTCCCTTTGACTGGAGGTGTTCATTATGAACCCAAAGCTCAACAACCTCCTTGTTCAAGGCTCCAAAATTCTGAGCTCTTTCATTAGTGTGATGAACAGGAATATGCTCAATCCCCCCTGTATGGACAGATATATACCCCCCTAGGTATTCAATTCCCATAGCAGAACACTCAATATGCCAACCTGGAAAGCCATCACCCCAAGGAGAGTTCCAATGCATAGCATGGTCAGAGTACTCTCCATAACGCTTCATCCATAACACAAAATCTGCAGGATGCCTTTTCTCCTGGTCTACATTAACATCATCACGAACCCCCACCAGCTTATCCTCCAGCCTTTGACCAGACAGTTTTGTATATTCCTCATACTTACTTACATCAAAATACACAGCCTGCTTAGTCTCATACACAAAGCCCTTCTCCTCCATCATTTTAATCAGCTCAATCATAGGCTCAATGCTTGCAGTGGCTCGAATCCAACCCCACTCTTTTAATTGAGCAAGGTCAATATCACCATCCATTGCTTTACCAGAAGGAGCCAGCATGTTTAAACGATACATATCACTTAGAAATGACTTCGTATAGTATTCCGCAACAACATAAGGGTCATTTGTACCAAGCTTCCTCCCCCCCTTCTCCATTTTATCCTCTCCAAAGTCTTCATCGCTGGTTAGATGCCCTACATCAGTGATATTCATGATTCTATGTACTCTATACCCTAGATATAAAAGAGCGCGGTGAAGAATATCCCAGTTAGCGTATGCGCGATAGTTCCCAATGTGCTGGTGGGAATATACGGTTGGACCACAGTTGTATAAAGTTACAACCCCCTCTGAATTAGGTTTTACATCTTCTAAACTCTTAGTTAGCGTGTTATATAGCTTAAGTTTCATCATACAATAATCAAAAATTAATAATTAACGAAATAACCCTGAGAAATCAGGATTTAGTTTAGAAGACCCAACAATATATATTATTATTTCTTCGAGGATTCATAGTGAATGATATCACAGCATACTTCTACCTTCAAATGACCTTTTAAGGGTCAGCTGGTCGGCATATTCAAGGTCGGCCCCCGTTGGAAGCCCCATGGCAAGTCTGGTAACTGTAACCATGTCATGCTCAGGAAGATTAGCAACTAGGTCTTTAACATAGCTTGCAGTAGCTTCTCCTTCAAGACTTGGGTTAACAGCAATGATAATTTCAAGGGAAGAATCTTGATCAAGCAGCTCAGTAATACGAGCCTTTAATTCTTTAAACCTAAGTTCATCAGCCCCTATGCCGTCAGCCGGCGAAATAAGGCCTCCAAGAACAAAGTACACGCCTTTATATATACCAGCATTCTCAAAAGCCACCACATCAAGAGGGTCTTCTACGACACACAAGGTCTTTGGATCTCTCAATGGAGAATCACATATACTACACGTAGGGGTATCAGATACATTAAAACATTTACCGCAGGAGATTACCTTTGAATCCATCTCCAACAAAACATTTGCTAATCTAGTAGCATCTTTGCGCGTAGATCTAAGGAAATGATACGCCATACGAGCGGCGGACTTAGGACCAACTCCAGGCAACTTTCCAAGCTCTTCAATAACTTTTTCAACAGAGAGTGGAAGGACTGCCATTAGCCAAGCATCCTTTTGATCTGGTCAAGATCAAAGTCTTTCATAGCTTCTTTCTGAAGGGTCTTCTGATAATCTTTGAAGGCTTCATCAAAAAGCTTCTTTATTAAATCCAAGTTCCCAGGAGCAAGTAAAGTATCATCGATATATAAGTCTTCGAATTCCTGTGCAAGATTCATAGAAAGCACAACTCTTCCATCCTTAGATGTACCAGAAACTTTTCTTTCTCTAAGCTTCTTTTGCATCTGCTTAGCTTCCTGCTGCATCTTAAAAAGTTTAGCGGGATTAATCATTTAGTATTGAAAAACAAGTTATCTACGACAATAATATCAGAAGTTATCCATTAATGAAACTCTACATTCCTGCAAAGATCTCCTCAACCTTCTTATTCACAGGAGGTTTTGCAGAACTGCTTTCCTTCTTGGGAGCATCTTCCTTGGCAGGGACATTTGCGAGAATGAAATCTGCAGATACCTGTTTCTTCTTTTTTACACTCCCATTTACGATACAAGCGATTTTCACCGAGGATCCGAAGAGATCTTTAATAGCCCCACTAATAAGTTCCTTACTCTTAGAGTCCTCTACCCTATCCTTATAGAACTCAAAAGGAACTTGTAGATTCATTGTATTACCTTCAAGATTTAACAGCTGAGAATTTTTAAGAATAGCCGCCAGGGGCCCGTTGTTAGACTGGATTATTTGAATTATATTAGTCCATTTCTCCTTAAGAAGTGCGAAATCTAAAGGACCTCCACTACTTGCGGGCATATCAGCCTCAACCTCAGAGGCGCTGTTAGAAGGCTCCTCTTCCTCAATCGTATCGTCTTCCTGAACTTTGCTAGGGGCCTCAACTTTTACAGCTGGCTTAGCAGGCGCCTCCTTTTTAACAGAGGCCATAGGAGTTACTTTTGCAACAACTTCTCTTTTAGGTTCAGATACATTAGTGGGAGTAGTAATCCCCGTTTGCGCATATTGAGCAATTAATAGCTCGAATGAAAGGATTGGGAAAGATGAAAACTTAATACTTCGATCCAAGGTTATAAAATCGGAAATAACCTTATTAATTGAAGCTAAACTAAAAGCTTCAAAACCAGGAAAATCCCCTCCCGATACCTTAGCAACCAAAACTTTTCTCATTCTCTCTAAAAGCTGCTTAACAAACTGGGCAAGATTTATCCCATCTTTTTCTACTTGATATATAAGCTCCAATGATTGTTTAACGTCTCCCGATAGCAATGCTTTTACGAAAGAATCTACAAAAGCATCACTCGTCATGCCCAAGATAGACCTAACTTCACTCTCAGTAATAATCTCAGGCTTATCACTCTGCATCTGACCACTAACAACCACATCAAGTAGCGACATAGCATCTCTATAACTCCCTTTTGCATTGTTAACCAACACATCCAAGGCAACCTCTTCAAACTCAACCTTCTCCGCTTTTGCAGACCTTACTATTACTTTACGAATCTGCTCGTCAGTACCTAACTTGAAATCATACCTCTGACATCTAGAGAGAATTGTAGGTGGAAGCTTATGTACATCGGTTGTAGCGAGAATGAATACAACATGAGCAGGGGGCTCTTCAAGGGTCTTCAACAGTGCGTTAAACGCCTCCTTAGTTAACATATGCACCTCGTCTATAATATAGATCTTAAATCTGCCTTCGGATGGTGAGAACTCCAACTTCTCTTTTAATTCACGAATCTGATCTATACCACGATTTGAAGCGGCATCTATCTCTATTAGATCTAGAAAACTACCTTTGGAGATGGCCATGCAGTGGTCGCACTCGTTACAAGGATTTCCCTCTTCAGTCAGATGCGAACAATTTAAAGCCTTCGCTAAAATCCTTGCCGTAGAAGTTTTTCCCGTACCACGAGAACCTACTAGAAGGTACGCGTTAGCGATTTTACCCTTCTTAACGGCGTTTTTAAGCAATTTGGTAACCGACTCTTGGCCGACAAGTTCATCGAAAGTCTGCGATCTATATTTGTTATACAGGGATTTAGACATACATCATAGGATATTGATATAAAGAGTTACCTTCAATATTATTCTCTAGGTTATTTCTATTATGCGACAGTAAAAGGTTTAGGCTATTTATCTATATATCTACCTTCAGTAGAGGCTTATTTATACCGCAACCTTAAAGCATCAACCGCCTCCTTTAACATCTTGGTATACAACCCGTAACCTACACTATTTATAACTCCAGACTGCTCCTTACCCAAAATATTTCCCGACCCTCTAATTTCAAGATCTCTATTTGAAAGTAGAAAACCAGATCCTAAACCTTCAGATTCTTTCAAAGCATCCAATCTTAACTCTGAATCCCCTCTTAGCCTCTGGTACATGAAGTAGGCAAAGGCCTGAGCCTTAGATCTCCCAATCCTTCCTCGTATCTGATACAGCTGGGAGAGTCCGTAACGGTCGGAATCATCTACTATTAAAGTGTTAACGTTTGGAAGATCCAAACCATTTTCAATAATAGTCGTAGATAGAAGGACGTCATACTTACGATCTATGAAATCACTCATCAAACGATTCAGTTTATTCTTATACATCTGCCCGTAAACAACAGCAACTTTAAGCCCTGGAATTAAACCCTCCAATTTAGCTTTAATGTCATCTAGTTCCGAAATTTTATTATGCAGGTAGTACACCTGCCCATCTCTATCTTTTTCAGTCATAATTGCACTAACGACTCTATCCCAGTCGAACTCCCCAAACCAATTCTTAATCGGTTTTCTATCTTGAGGAACAGACGCAAGAATACTCATCTCACGGACCCCATTTAATGCCAGACTCAAAGTCCTAGGAATTGGAGTGGCGGTGAGAGAAAGCACATGCGATTGAGCCCTCTTTTCTTTCAAAGCCTCTTTCTGTTTAACTCCAAACCTCTGTTCTTCATCTATGATAATCAGACCTAAACGATTAAATGCAACTCTATCAGACAGTAAGGAATGAGTACCAATTACCAAATCAACCGCACCTTTTTTGATCTTCTCGATTGCGACATCTTTATCAGCAGAATCAACTAATCTTGAAAGCTCGGCGATTGTAAAAGGATAATCAGAGAATCGTTTCAAGGCATTTTTATAATGCTGATGAGATAATATCGTGGTTGGTGCAAGAAATGCAACCTGGAAACCTGCATTCAAAACAGCAAAGGCCGCTCTCATTGCAATCTCAGTTTTCCCAAAACCTACATCCCCCACTACAAGACGATCCATAGGGTCGCCCCCCTTAAAGTCTTCCACTAGCTGATTACTTATTACATACTGATCTTCTGTATCCGCGAATTCAAAACTCTCTACAAATTTCCAGAAGGCTTGTTCGTCGGCGTAGTCGTTTATAATAGGCGGAACCTTTGATATAGACCTAATGGCATACATCTGTACAAGTTCCTTAGCAATCGCAAGAACATCTTCCTCTACTCCTTTCTTAACTCTTTTCCATATACCACTATTCAATCCAGTTAATGTAGGTATTCTTTTACCGGCTCCCACATATTTTGACAGTTTTGAGAATTGAGTAAATGGTATTAGTAACCGATCTTTCCCTGCATATCCAATCTCAATATAACTCCCCTGCTCTCTCTCTGTTATACCATTGAAAACACCAATCCCATGATCTTCGTGAACAATGTAATCCCCAATCGCAAACTTCTTAAAGATATCGTCGCCAGCAATAAC
>DDBW01000011.1 GCA_002335495.1 Candidatus Dojkabacteria bacterium UBA2022
CAGGTTGATTCATTTCATTTATATTTTCTATATGAGAAAGTATATTTGGTTGGTACTGTTAGTTGTGTTTGTTTTAATAATTGCCCTTGTAGGTATCTATATCTACCGTAATATCGGTATTACTGAATATAATGATATTGCTTCCCAAATCTCAAATATTAAAGATAAAACCGAGAGGAAAAAGTCTGAAGATCTTTTTGTCGGTGATGGAATAGAAGGTGTTTTATATACAGGTGTTGTTAGTTTCGTTAATACATATGGAGAAGGTGGTGTTTTGGTATACCGCAAAGATTCATTTAAATATTTCCAAGGATTTAAAGATACTGTTTATACATATCAGACCATTTGTGCTGGAGATCCCGTTCAAACTATTAGACTAGGAAAAATTCCTCAGGTTGAGAAAATTGTTACAAATAATGTAAATAAATGGGCTGATTATGTAAAGGTCGGTGATTATATTCAAATCATGGAAGTGGATAAAGAGTCCAAAGAAAAAGAAGGTAATCTTAGAGAGGCTTGGGCAAGTGATTTTGTGCCATTTTTAATTCAAGACTTTAGTACATTATGTGGAAAAAATTAGCATCATTCACCCTGTTGGTTGTATCAATATTCCTGATAGGAATATTTGATAATCGTGAAGTTTATGCTGGAGGTAATAATAACTGCTCGGATATTCAGTGCACCAATAGTACTTGCGGAAGCCAATGTGGTCTTGATGCTAATGGAAATCCAGGATGTTGTTGTACCGAATATACCTGTAACGGTGGTGATAACGTTCCTGTTAACTGTGGTCCTGGATATTACTGGAGTAACCGTGGATGTATTAAAATTGGATCCGGATCCCCCCCCCCAGATAATGACCCACCTCCCCCAAACTGTGAACCTTTGAGAGTTAACTGCCCTCAAGGTACGGTCAGAACAACCGTTGTAACCAGTAGTGTTTGCCACAATAAATCTTTATATAACAACTGTTATCAAACTGTTGGCAGTGCCCAATCTATAACTGGAGACTGTAGTTGTAGAACTGTACCTGGTGAGTGTTGGAAGGACTGTTGGACTAATCCAAAGACTGGGGTTACAAAATGTTGGACAGAATGTGATCCTGATGAGACGGTTTGCAGTGGTAAACAGTACGTGACATATCGTTGTGATCCTGTGGCTCCACCTGTTGAGGTGGTGCTTAGTATGAGTTCTAATGGTGAAACCATGGGATGTACGGCCGTCCCTGGATATGTTGGTAAAAATGCAAATAATATTGTTCGAGTAACAACAACGATTCCAACTTCATATGGTGGTGGTACTATAACAGATATCCGAACTTGGCTAGGAGCCTCTCCTGCCAGTACCGATGCAATTTCCAGTACCGTATCTCAAGCTCTTGCCAATAATCATCAGCTTGGAATAATGGTTCGGAAAGTTGGGAGTGTTTGGACAGATGTATACGCCCCAAGTAAGTATGCTACTAATGGAAATGTAGGTACAGTTATCCAGTCATGGGTAAGAATTGGGAGCGTTGGAAGTGGTTATAGGGGGGAGATTAAAGGGCCGAACGGTAGAAGCTTAGCGAGTATTAGCAATGTTTCGGTTACAACCTCTGGATCTAATAGTGTCCTAACTTATGATATTGCCTTCTATAGTGATGTCTCCGGACTCCAAAGCTACGAGACAGGGGCAAGTACTACCTATCAAGTTTTTGCTACCGCCAAGTTTAGCAATGGTACTACGGTTCCCAACTGGACTAACTCAGGTGATATGTTTGTTCTTGATCTCCTCTCCCCTACTCAGGAGTCACTCAACTTTACTTTTGCGGGGGGAACTTTAGTTGATCTTCTTTGGAGATTTACAGATGTTGATCCAATTAGCGGGGGTAATGGTATGGCAAGAGTTATTGGAAATGCTTCACGTATTAACACGGGCCGTGTAGAAGGTCCAATTGACGACACTACCTCTGGGGTTCTTAACTATGTATTAGGATCTGGGGGTACCAACTCAGCTACGTTATATACATCCACTGACTATTTATGGAGAGTAAATGGAAGTGCAACCAGGACAGAGAGAATTGATGTTAAAACCAATGAAGGTGGTTCTATTAACTTTGCCGTTAACGCTTTTGATAAGGCGTGTAATATGACTTTAGGTAATACTGCTCTTCCTCTGGGGGATCCTTGGATTATAACAAAGGCTGGAGTTGCTTACTCAGAAGGTGGATCAGTGTACGAAGTTCCAACCCTTTTATATACTACCGCGACAGAGAGACTATCAAACGATACATACTGGAATGCTCCATTTGCATTCTATAAATCCGACGCGGATATGACTACAGAAGTCGTCTCTTCAAGTACCTCCGCTTTGAATAATCTTTTATACTCAGTACAGCTGAAATCTGTAAGGCTCTTGAATAAGAGGGACTTGAATAATAAATCTGAGTATTGGTTTGATAAATTAACTGCCAAGCTAGATACTGAGGTGTCAGATACACCTGCGGACTTTGTAGTTGTAACTAACGCTGGTAATATGACTGCTCCTGCCAGATCTACGTTGATAACCGATGGTACTAATACATGTGTTAACGATAGGTTTTGTGTTGTAGAAGTATCCGGTAATCTCACTGTAAACGCAGGTTATGTGTGTGACGCAAGGACGCTCTTTGTAGTTGAAGGCACTACTACAATCAACCCAGATATTGGATCTAACGGTCTAAATAATGGGTGCATGTTCCTAAATCGCGGTGATGTAACTATTAATCCAGGTACGTATAAGTCAGGTGGGTCCACTTATGCGAAGTTTGATCAAGTTGCTGCCTTTTTCGTTACAGATGGAACTATTAATATTGCATATGGAGATAGTGGGCAGACCCATAGAGACGGATTGAAAGTCGTTGGTAGTTTGATTGCTTTCGGTGGTACAAGATCGGTCGAGGTTGAAAGGTCTTTGACTCTGATGGACGCCAATAGCTTCCCTTCCGTGGCTATTCATTTCGATGGTAGATACCTTAACTTCGCCAGCAAATTCTTTGGTGGGGATACCGAAGGTTTTAAGAGCGAGGTAGGATTTAAGCCTCTATAGTGAGATATTGAGTACTTAGCTTTAAAAAGGTTATAATATAGCAATAAACTATATACTACCTGTGATTTGGCACTTGCTTCTTTATCAATACCTAATGAGCATGGAACAAGCACTGAGGTTCCTTCCTGCTTTGTTGGACTTGCTGCCGTTGAAGCAGAAATTGCTAAGGGTAGTTTGAGCCCTAACTCCTTATTCTACCCTCTTAAGTCGGTTTTTGAATATATGTCTTCGAATGTAGCAGAGGCTTTATCTGAAGATGAAGTCTCCCTGGTTGATATTGCTCATCTTCACTATCTTACTCTGAGGTATGTTAATGACCAACCCCTTTATTCAGATGGAATAATCTCAAATATTGTTAGTGAAAGGAGCCGGTTTGATGCTACCCTTAGAAATTACTTAGGGTTTCTAAGCTATATTAATAAAGAGTGGCAAGAAATCGGTGTAGCAAATATAAGTATGGACCAGGTTACTAACGCACTTCATGCTTATCGTTCACTTTTAGATAGTAGCTTTTTACGTAAGGAACTCTCCTCTAAAAGACCGGAAAGAAAAGTATTACAGTTTGCGGCTGGGGTCTCCATTCTTCTTTTAATAGCTCTACTACTTACTCAGTATAGTAACGATGGTGACGAAGCTCCCTCGAAGATAGGCACCTCCTCCAAAACACCAACTCCAATAAGCCAACCCTCGCAATTTCAGATAACTTCAACTGCAGCCTTGGAGTTAGAAGCTTTCCCTTCACCTTCTCCATCTACTCCCACTGGTCCTTCTCCCGAACCTCTTACAATGGATACGATAAGTAGCATGTCGGAGGAAGATATTCTTAAACTTGTTCCTGCGAAAGGAGATGAATCGAAGAGTAGATTTGTGAGCACAGTTAGGAGAAACATCGTAATAACAATAGAAGATAGTGGGTATATTCTGTACGACGTTCTGTCGCAAAAAGAGGTTACAAATGGACAGGCAGGAGTCATACTTCTTGATAATGAAAATGGAGACTACTTTGAATTTCCCTTTCATTCAAATATTGAGAGCATGGTTCAAAGTATGGAAATAAATGGCATTAATGGCTCGGTCGTAAAATATGCCCAGGTAAGTGAGGAGGGGAAAAATATATTCCAGAATATTCTTGCAAACCTAATCGGAACAAAGGGGCAAGGAAAGTACGTTTTCTCATTCGAGACAGCTCAGGATTTCCAGATTGTCTCCGATTTTGCATGCTGGGGAGTAGAATTGGATGATGATAAAGTTTTTTCAATTGTGGTATATCTAGATAAGGATAATTCATATCGTATCGAAGTAGTTGGGGTTGATCCAGAGGTTATTAACGAGAAGTACTAATATTATTCGTTGACATTTCAATTGCATCTATCATAGTATTAACAAGCATGCAAAAAGTTACTGCCCTTGTAAAATGGAGTCTAATTACTACTACCGTTATTGTAGTATCCGTCGTAGTTTTTTTCACCTTTTTATGTAAGAACTGCCTTATATCTGAGCAAGAAAACACCAGCCCTCAAAAGAACTTGGATCCCCCTGCAGATATAACAACAGAGTATAATCCGTACCTGACAGCTCCAATCTTTAAAGTCACTGGAGAAGATAACGGGGCCACTCCCTTCTCTCTTGAGCTTGTTTGGCCAGAAACATTTAAGCAGTTTAATGATGAATGGATTCCAATTCTAAATTGTACAGATAATGACTATCTTTTACATAACCAGAAAGATAATACTGAGGAAAAGGTCCCTAAGGAGGAGTTTTTTAGCTATCTGGAATCTGATATCCCAGAAGGAACTATGATAACTGGGCTTTGTTCCGATATTGATTGTTACGAGCTTACGAAAAATTGTATTTTATACATGTATAAGTAGCTTAATATGAACATTTTAAGAATAAGTCAAAAAATAGTTTCTGTAGTATTTTTTATTTCCGTAATTTTTCTTTTTAACAAGAGTATTACAGAGGCTGCCTGCTGGCCCACGAGTAGTCCTCAGCTTGAAGCGGGCTCACACTCCCCAAACTGTGGTAACACGAACGGAGGTAATGCCGAAGGTGAAACAGGAGGTTATAACTGTGGGAATTACGTCGCATTAGGAGGAGCTTATGGTTGTTATTGGCATAGCTATGCTTGTGATACCCCATGTGGTTCTGGGGGAGGAGGTGGTGGTGGTGGTGGAACACCTGCGTGTGATTGGTCCAGGGTAGACTGTCCTGCTGGTACTGTAGTTGATTATAATCAAGAGATTGGCCGAATTTGTGGAAGGATTTCATACTGCCCTAATGCTGGTACTGCTCAACAGAACTTAGGGTGTTGCGGAGGAGGATGGGTAGATACCGACGACTGTTGGACTACCCCAAGTGGGGTTGAAAGATGTGAACAGGAGTTCGTTTGTAGGAGAAATACCATCGCTACGTACAGGTGTGTTCCTTTAGCCCCTCCTGTCGAGGTGACGTTGTCTATGACCACAAATGGTGAGACGATGGGGTGCACTGCAGTTGCAGGTTATGTGGGTAAAAATGCTAACAATATTGTTAAAGTTACCAGCTCCATCCCTACTAGCTTTGCCGGTGGAACCATTTCCGATATGCGTAATTGGTTTGGCGGAACTCCAGTAGTCACCGATGCCGTATCCAGTACTGTGTCCCAAGCGTTAGCTAACAATGGCCAGTTTGGAATTATGGTTCGAAAGACTGGCGCTAACTGGACTGATATCTATGCACCAAGTAAGTATGCAACTAATGGTACTGTAGGAGCCAGCATCCAATCGTGGGTCCGAATTGGAAGTGTTGGATCCGGTTATCGAGGCGAGATCAAAGGTTCTAATGGAAGGAGTCTAGCAAGCATAAGTAATGTATCTGTTACAAACTCCGGAGCAAATACTGTTCTTACATACGATATAGCTTTCTATAGTGACTTATCCGGCCTTCAGGTCTATGAGAACGCTACGAGCAAGACGTATCAAATACACGGAGCGGCTAAGTTTAGTAACGGGACTACTGCTCCTAATTGGACTAATCCAGGTGATACATTTGTATTAGACTTGACCTCCCCTACTCAGGAGGATCTTAGTTTTACAGTGGCAAGCAACACGCTAGTTGATTTACTGTGGAGATTCACAGATGTAGATCCTTCAAATAGTGGTAACGGTATGGCTAGAGTTATTGGTAACGCTTCGAGAATAAAAGCTGGTCGAGTTGATGGCCCAATTGATGACTTGACTTCGGGTGTACTTGACTATGTACTAGGCTCTGGAGGGACTGACCTTCCTAACTTGTACACTTCAACGAATAATCTTTGGAGAGTGAACGGAAGTACTACTCGTACAGAAAGGATCGATATTAAGACAAACGAAGGTGGTGCTCTTGATTTCGCAGTATACGCATTTGACAAGGCTTGTAACCGAACTCTTGGTAGCATAGCTCTCCCTCTTGGCGATCCATGGGTGATAACTAAGGCTGGTGTAGTTTACTCTGAAGGCGGTTCTGTATACGAGACCCCAACTCTAGCCTATACAAGTACAACTGAGAGACTATCGAATGATAATTATTGGAATCTACCGTTTGCTTTCTATAAATCTGACGCCGATCTGTCTACCGAGATTCTTGCTTCTAGTGGCTCTAATCTAGGCTACTTGGTTAACGCCGCTCGCTTAAGATCTGTTCGACTTATGAACGAGAGAGATTTAAGTAACCGGTCTGGGTATTGGTTCTCAAGGCTCTCTGCCAAACTTGATTCCGAGGTGGAGGATTTTCCTTCTGATTTTGTAGTAGTATCGCATACGGGGAATCTAAATGCTCCGGCTCGATCTACTTTGCTCACTGATGGGATAAACACCTGTGTTAGTAGTAAATATTGTGTAGCTGAAGTGTTAGGTAATCTAACATTAAATAGTAATTATGTATGTGATGCAAAGACCCTATTTGTTGTTGAGGGTACAATTAATATAAACCCTGACGTTACTTCTAACTCGGCAGTTAATGGGTGTATGTTTTTGGGTAAGGGTGATGTTGTAATTAACCCTGGAACTTATAAATCAACTGGTGCGACATATCCTAAATACGATATCCTTGAATCTTTAATTATTACCGATGGCGCTATTACCGTAGCGTATGGGGATAGTGGAAGGCCGCATCGAGATGGTCTTAAAGTGGTTGGTAGTTTGATTGCTTTTGGGGGGACAAAGTCTTTTATTGTAGATAGATCTTTGACGCTAATGGATGCAAATAACTTCCCGTCCGTAGCTGTTCACTTTGACGCTAGGTACCTTAACTTTGCAACTAAGTACTTTGGAGGAGATACGGAGGGCTTTAAGAGCGAGGTTGGGTTTAAACCTTAGGATAGGGTTATAGCTAAAATTCATTGACATGCTATATGTTACTTGTTAATAATAGTATGTAAGTAAACTGCCTAATTTAAGTGTTGGATTATATGTCTAAACTGCCTGATCATGTTGGAATTGACTTTGGAAATCACTCGGTTAAAGCTGTTGAGTTAACTGGAGCTGGTACTGCAAGTCCACAGCTTCTCAATTTCGGAAGCCAAAGAACTCCTCATGGAGTTTTAAATAGTGAAGATGATATCCACCAGAATCAGTTAGCAGATGCACTAAAGACCCTCTTTTCTACCTCGAAAATGAGAAATAAGCTTGTGGTTATGGCTTTGCCAGAGTCCTCAGTTTTTACGAGATTCCTTGAGTTTCCTGGAGTTAAGGAGGAAGAATTAGAAAATGCCGTGTATTACCAGGCTAAGGAGTATATTCCAATGCCCATTGATGATGTGCAGATGAGTTATGTGCCTCTTGGTTTTAATCAGGAGAAAAACGCATGGAAAGTCCTACTCGTTGCCGCACCTAAGAAAATCATTCAAATCTACCTAAACGTTGCAGAAAAAGCTGGATTACAACCTATTGCTATTGAAACCGAATCAGTTGCAATGGGACGAGCTATGTTCAAATCAACCGGAATGAAGCATGTTGTGATGTTGGACTTTGGTGCAACCAGTACCGATATGAGTATTATGCTTGATGGTCAACTTGTATTCTCTCAAAGTATTGCGATTGGCTCAGATTCTTTGACACAGGCTGTTGTTAACAAATTCAACTTTGAGTACCAGCAGGCTGAAGAGTATAAGCGAAACTACGGTGTTGTCGAGGGTATTTTGGAAGGAAAAATGTACACTACCCTATCCCCTATTCTTGACGCAATTATGAACGAAGTTAGAAGAGGCATTGAATTCTATAAAAACAAAACCCTTGCCTCTGCTCCTAATAACGTTCTTTTGAGTGGTGATGGGGCTTTACTCCCTGGTCTTGCTGATTACATTACTAAAGCCATGGGGATGAGTGCTATGCTATCTGATCCATGGAAAGGAATTGTCGTTCCTGATAAGTTTAGAAATCTTGTTACCAAGAGCGCATCTTCATATGCGGTAGCTATTGGTCTTGCCTTAAAAGATGAGTAAAAATAATAAGGAAGTTGTAAACAAAAAGATTGCTGAAAACCTTGTAGGAGGTAAGGCTATTAACTTGATTCCTCCTAAAACAGAAGCTGAGGTAAAAGTTGAAACTCGCAAAGTTTCCTTGAATATGAATGCCGCATTGGCATTGCTTTTTCTTTTTCTACTTTCCATCGGTATCGTTGGATTTAACCTTCTATCAAAACTGGATTTAAATCGAAGAACTGAAGAATTGCTCGCAGTGGAACAAGAAATTCGTTCGAGAGGAGATATTATCTCGTCCAATGACGAAATTTTAAGAAGGGTAAAACTATATATGAGTATAGAGCAAACCACATATTCTGCTGATGATGTTCTTGAGTACTGGGAGTCAGTGTCAGCTGGTCTCGGTGAGATTAGTGAAATCAATCTATCACAGGGAATGAACTTTGAAGTCACGGGTACATCTAAGAATTTAGAAGATGTTTCAAAGCTGTGGTACCTACTGGGTAATGATGAGAAAATTGAAACCTTAAACTTAAGAAACGTAGCTAAGGATAAAACATTTGTAAGATTTAATTTTGAAGGAAAGCTTGATTATGAGCAATTCGAACGACTTGCCGCAACAGAATAATACTCAGAGTGCTCCAGTTGAAGCTACTCCTACACTTCCTCAGGCTCCAGCGGAGATAAATAATCCTGCTCCTGTGCAAACTTCCCTTGCCGATAAAAAGGTGCGTTCTGGAGTCATATCGGAGCTTAAACAGTTGCAGCAGGATGTTAAACATTTCAGAGCTTCTGATCTTGTTGTCCCGATAATGAGTATTATATTCCTAGCTTTGCTAACTTCCTTTGTATATATCCCAATGATCACAAAGGCTATTGAGTTTAGGGAGAAGAAGGATGAAATTGCTGATAAGATAGTCAAGTTAGAGAGAGTAAATACTGAGCTTTCTAAAATAGATGTTGCGGCCCTGCAATCGGATTTGGCAACTTCAAGGTCAGTTATTCCTTTTTCCCTTCAGGTTTCAGATTTCGTATTGTATGTAAATGAGTTAGCTGAGGATAAAAATCTAGAATTTAAGGAGATTCTGGCGGGAGATATCCAGGTTAGAAGTAAAGGTGAAACTAGGGAGATTGATCCAGTTATTAAGGGTGTAAGTGGTCCGTTGAAGTATGGAGGCTCGCTTGAAGACATTGTCTCATTCCTGGATGAACTCCAAAATATCTCCCCTTATATTATCTCTGCTGATAATATTGAACTTAAGCAGTTCGGAGATGAAGGCGATTGGGAATTATCACTCTTAATTACTGGTTTCTATATGAACAAAGCAAGTCTTCCATCTTTAGATATTTACGCTCCATTCTCGCCATACACTCAGTATGAGGCGGTGCTAAATACCTTCTCAAGCAAAGCTGAAAGCTCGCAATAATTATATTCAATCCATTTTATTTGAGTATTGAGGTTTATCAGCGTAAATAAAACCCCACCAAAAGGTGGGGTTTCAGATTCAAGTTTATTTAGAGTTATATCTCGTCGTTTAGCATGTCATCGCTGGATGCTGCTTCTACCTGTGGATTGTCAAAGCTTCTTGGTCCTTTCTGATCCTCATCTACAAGTACCTTAACTCTTTTGTTATTTCTAATTGCACTGATAGTGATTAAATCTCTTATTGCATTTATGGTTCTACCTTTTCTTCCAATGACAACTCCCTTATCTTGCTCGGATACTTTAACGTTGAGAATCATTAGTCCTGGAAAATCTACGCTCTCCTTCTCCTCAATTTCAACTTCATCTGGGTTATTTACAATTGATTTTACAATATACTCGAGTAAGTCTTTCATGGCTTTGTGTTTTTAAATTACCTTAAATTAAGCGGCTGAAGTATCAGCTTTCTTCTTAGCTCTACCCTTGGATAGGGTTGAACCTTTCTTCACACTCTTTAATATACCATTCTTTACTAGGTAGTGTGCAACTGTATCGGTAGGTTGAGCTCCTTTGGCTAACCATTCCTTAGCTGCCTCTAAATCAATTTGGAATGTAGATGGTTTTGTTCTTGGGTTATAGTATCCCAATTCCGCAACTGCTCTACTGCCTCTTTTAAGAGTTGAAGGCATAACTACAATTCTGTAGTGAGGCTCTCCTTTTTTACCTGTTCTCTTTAATCTTATTTTTAACATAGCTGGGCTATTGTAACAAATGAACTTATGTAATTCAAGCCTTATCGTTATTTATCGCTATTTGTTGAAGCGCTTCAGAGGCGGCTTGCTCCTCTGCTTTCTGCTTACTACTTCCACTACCTCTCCCCATCTCTTTGTCGTTCACCAGAACCGCCATAGTGAATATTTTGTTATGATCAGGGCCTTCTTCGGCTACTACCTTATAAATTGGAGTGACTTTATACTGTTCCTGGGCCAACTCTTGGAACTTAGTTTTAGGGTCAATATCAAGACGATTTTCAACGATTTCATTAATGATTGGAATTAATACCTGATGTACAAATTCTCTGCATGTCTCAAAACCTTTGTCCAAGTATAGAGCTCCTAGTACGGCTTCAAAAGTATTTGCAAGGAGGTAGTCCTTTTCACGTCCTCCGGTATTTTCCTCTCCAATTGACATTCGAAGGTATTCTCCATATTTGAGGTCTCGTGCAATTCGTGCTAGGGTTTCGGTTCGAACAGTTGCTGCTCTGAAACTTGTTAGCTCTCCTTCTGGTCTGTCAGAGTATGTTTTAAAGAGATGCTCGGATACTATTAATTCAAGGACCGCGTCCCCAAGGAATTCTAGGCGCTCATTATGATTGCCGACATTTTCGCCTTTTTTTTCATTTAGGTATGATCGGTGTGTAAATGCCTCTTCGTATAGAGATAGGTTTGAAGTCTCTCCTATTCCTATGTCAGTTAGATATTTCTTTAAGTTCTTAATTTCCATTGTTCTCCTTCTTAATTACTTCGTATATAGCTCCGAGGACTCCATTTACAAATTTATCGCTAGCAGATCCTCCGAAATCCTTGGCAAGTTCAATTGCTTCGTCTATTGCAACCTTAGGAGGGGTTATCTTCATTACAAAACCTTCTAATATAGCAACCCTAAGAATTACTAGGTCAACTCTCTTTATCTGTTCAATTGGCCACTGTGGCGCATATTTTGTGATTATTGAGTCTATTTCGGCCTGGTTATCCTTTACGCCATTAATGATGGCTTCGTACAAGTGATCGTCAAAATGTTCAATCTCATCTATTTCTGCAAGCTGTTCTTTCTCGTATTGAAGTCTATCGCCAAGGGATGGATCAGTTTTGAAATCCAAGGAAAATAGATACTGTATTGCAAGCGTTCTCGCTAAATGTCTTGGATCTGTCGCTTTCTTCATTGCTATTTGCTTGATTCAGCTTTAGCCTCTGTCTTTACCTCTCCTCCGTAATATCCACAGTAC
Source organism: Candidatus Dojkabacteria bacterium UBA2022 (assembly GCA_002335495.1). Taxonomy (GTDB): domain Bacteria; phylum Patescibacteriota; class Dojkabacteria; order SC72; family SC72; genus UBA2022. The sequence continues at coordinate 11,935 of DDBW01000011.1, forward strand.
TCACATGCGAAGTGAGGTCTTTTTGCTTTTTTACACTTTGGACATACAGAAAGCGCTGGCATTGGCAATGCATCTTGTGATCTTCTTCTATTTCTTCTGCCTTTAGACAATTTTCTTTTTGGAAGTGCACCCATTTCTTCAGTGTTTCTATTAGATTAACATGTTGATTATATGGAAAAATATCCGTATATGCAACCTATTTATATAATCCAGCTCTCTCTTATCTTAATCTCAGCCCCACTCTTTAAATTCTCATTCAATATCTCACTTGCAATTCGACCCTCAATATTCTCTTGGATGTATCTTCGGATAGGTCTTGCTCCGAAGGCTGGATCATATGCTTTGTTTGCAATGAGCATCGGGATGGTCTTCTCCCATGTCAATGTTATGCCTTGGTCACTTGTTCTTGCTGCTAATTCTGCTAGAAGTAGCTCTGTAATTTGAGAGAGCTCATCCATAGATTGTGGCGAGAATACAATAATACTGTCGTATCGGTTAAATAATTCGGGGCGTATTCTCTGCTTGAGCTCTATCATTACGAGGTCTTTTATATGCTCCCACATCATGTCTTCTTGGAAGTTTTTCATTATTATGTCACTAGCTATATTGCTGGTGCATATAATAATAGTATCTCTGAAACTAATTACCTCTCCTTGTATACTCGTTAAAATTCCTTCATCAAATATCTGTAAGAATATATCTAGTACCTGTGGGCTTGCCTTTTCTATCTCGTCAAAAAGAACTACTGTATATGGGTTCTTTTTTACTTTATCGACAAGACTCAATGTTGAATTATCGCCTCCAAGTAGTCTGTTGACGCTACCATCCTCCTGATATTCCGACATATCAATGCGAACTATATCTGACCTGGTATTAAAGTATTCCTGACTGAGAACCTTGGCAAGGTGGGTTTTCCCTACTCCAGTTGGGCCTATGAATAGAAATGTTCCAATTGGTTTATTAGGGTTTCTAATGCCAGTTCTGGATCTCTTAATAGAGTCTACAATAGCTTTTATAGCCTCATCCTGTCCAATTACTCTCCCCTTGATCTTTTCCTCGAGTTTAATTAGTTTTTCGACATCTAGTGATGATATCGATTCTACATCTATATTAGATTGTATAGAGACTATTTTGGCGATATGCTCATCTGTAAGGATCGATACTTCATTGGCCTGAGCCCACGAGCAGGCGGCTTCTAGGATATCAACAGCGCTATCTGGAAGCATTCGGTCGTGCACATATCGTTGAGCAAGTTCTGCAGCTGAAGTTAAGGCCTTAGTGGTTATATATATTCTAAATATTCTCTCAAACTTTTCTACCTTGCTTTGTAGAATTGTTACTGTATCTGTAAGGCTGAGCTCTTTTACTTCAATATTTGTAAAACTTTGGCGGAAGGTCTCGTTCGTATAGAAGTATTTCTTATAGTTACTGTAGTTAACTGTTCCAATTACAGGGAAGGTGCCTTCTAATATATAGGGAAGAATTATATTCGCAATTGAGTTTCCCGACTCTTCTGCTTTAGCAGGAAGTAGTTCTTGTAGCTCATCAATGTATAGAATTGTATTTCCGGCTCCTGCTAGCTCTTGCATTGCTCGCTGAATTACAGACTCTACGTTTTTCATGTTTGATGCGTATGCAATCATGCCGTTGAGGTCTAGTTGGACAATCCTTTTTCCAAGGAGTTGAGGAGGTACATTACCGTTGTTAATCTTTTGAGCCAAACCTTTTATCAAGCTGCTCTTCCCTACTCCAGGATCCCCAATTAACAGAGCATTCCTTTTACCTACTTTCCCTATTATGGATACAAGCTCATCAACCTCTTCTGCGTGTCCAATACCAAATTTCTCATAGCTGTTAGCAACATCTTCGTTTATCTCTTTTGAGAAATGATTGAGAACAAAGGTGTACCCATAGACCCAGCTTTTAGCTATCCCATTTGTTTTATGATATTCGTACTCAGGATCAAAGTATGTGTAATTACTTTTTCTTTTCAACTCTCTCTCGTATATATAACTTACCCTGAGGGTTCTCATGGTAGAGTTTCTTTTTTGGAGCTCTTTTTCTAAATCAGGAAGGATTTTAAATAGTGAGAGGAAGAGGTGTATAGGTTCGATTTTGTAAGACTCTGTTAATAGGGCCTCCTCTGCAGCGTACAAAAGTACGCTTCTAAGTCCATTAATTTTTATCTCCTGGGTTTCATCAAATAGCTCCTGTGAGTTGGTAATATGATTACTGAACTCCTCAAGGGCAGACCTTTTAAGTACTGTTCTTATGTCCGGGTCTTCAATTAGATACTTTATAATGCTTTTAAGCTGGTATTTATTCTTATGGAGATACTCCAGGTAGTCTAGAGATTCTTCAGAGAGAAAGTCTGATACATTGAGTTGGGCATATCTTCCGAATTTAATTTCTCCGCTTCTAATAAGTTCCATCTCAGAGTCTGCGATGTTGCTGATACGAGGCAGTTTGTGCGCTGATGTATATTTTCGGTAAGTCGCAAACCATAGTAGGATTACTCCCACTGCTGATAACCAGAAAATTGTGTTTATAAGATTATTTGGGATGAAATTCTCTAAAGTTACCAAGTATTGGTTATTCCCTAGGATCTTTAGAACGTAGCTAGTTGATACCACAATTCCAGGGATTATTATCGCGTTTGCAAGCTTTCGTTGTATCCCTTGATATAGGTTGAAGTTGGAATATCCTTTAGCTGTTTTAACGATATCCATTTCCGAAACCGTAAATATACTGTCTCTTGTAACCATGAACTCTTGAAGATTATCCTCGTCCACGAGAGGATATTTCCCACTCTTTATCATTGTGTATCTATTGTTATCCCTGTTGTGGTATCCGTAAACAATCTTGTTTGTGTTTTCTAGTTCTAATGCCATATGCTTATATAAAAGGTGAGATAATTGTCATTACCGCCGAAAGGATAGGGATAATTATCCAGAAGAGCATGAGAGAAACGTATCCAGTTGTTGTTAATGCTACGAGGAAAAGTCCGATAGGAATGAAAATTAATCTAGCTACAATGCCAATTAGGTATCCAACCGGGTGTTTATCCCTGTGCCAAGGTACAAAGAAGGTTCTCAGAAGAAAGGATGTCGAAAATCTATCATCTATAATGTCGATAATTCTAATGTACTGTTTTATATAAACAACGGGTTGTTTGATGTACCACCAGGTAGTAAAGTCCTTAAAAGTGTTGGTGAGGAATTGATATGGGCTTGTACTATCTGTTATTTCTTTGGGGTTAAATAAGTCCATTTTACCTTGTATTGTATGGGCAGTCATTTTGTATACAGTTTATTATAACTGAGGTATTATATCAATTATACGTAAATATAGATAAATAATTTACTCATATTATACTATGGCCCATTCTGATTTTAAGAAGTATTTAAGTGACAATGGTCTGGAGTTTGAAGTTATTGTCACACAGGAACCTACTAAAACAGCACAACAGGCAGCAGATACTCATAATGTGCCTGTATCTAATATTGTTAAATCGTTGTTGGTAAATATTGATGGATCATTCCATCTCTTTCTTGTCCCTGGAGATAGACGACTAGATATGAATGAGATTAAATCTAGGTTTAATGCTGGATCTGTTCGTATGGCAGATGCCGACGAGGTTAAAAATGTTACAGGATATTCAATCGGTGGAGTACCGCCATTTGGACATAAGAGCAAGCTTAGTACCCATATAATTGATGGTTTTGATCCCTCTTCCCTTCTTGTTGCGGCTGCTGGGAGCGGGAATAGCATCTTCAAAATATCTTTGACTCAATTGGTTGGGCTTATTGTTTGAGGGGTATTTATTATCTGGTACAGAAGTTTTAATGCGGATTTTGACTTTACATGTATATTTTGTTTCTTCTGACCATATTCTTCTGCAATATCACTTAAGTCCATATTATTAAAGAATATTTTAAATATAATGTCGTAATATATTGGATGTAATACCTTTAATCTTTCTAGCGCTGGAGGAAGTTTTTCAAGTAGTTCATTATTCATCACTGCAATCTCAGGGTTTACCATTTTAGAGTGCAGCCTGACTGCTTCAGGGTTAGTGATTGAAGTTACTTCAATTTTTCTCCTATTAAGAGCATCACCAGGTATTCTCGTAAGAATCGCGTTGTCAGCAGTATATGTGTGAAGCTTGTTCCTAAGAGTATTCATTAAATATGCGGAAAAACTGTTGAAATTCTCATAATCGAACCTATTAGGTTCCAAGGCTAAATCAAATGCTATTTTTACGGCAAAATTTATAATATCATCGAAGTCCAATACAGAGCTTGCTTCTATATATCGGAGGTATTCTTTACTAGCAAGCCATGTAATTTTATCAATCAGTCCTCCTACTAATAGATCTGCATATTGTCCCTTCTTGCTTTCGTCGCCTAATTGAATCTCTCTTATGTAGAAATTCTCATCCCATCTTGATACTGGAGGTGTTGCCCAGAATTCCGGAAAAAGCTCTTTACTTATGAACTCGTGAGGTGGGTAAGCCCGATATCTCTTATCCAAGTCGCGTGTTTCTCCCTTACATTCTAGAATTAATTGCAGGTTTGGACTTAGCTCCGCATTTTCCTGTATTTCTGAATCATTTATTCTTAATCCAGTTGGATGAATATGTGTTTCTCTTTGTTTATGTGCAGTTATACTCATGCCGTATTATACTATGGGTTGATGTGCGGTACTAGTGGTATAATAGCCTCTATGAATAGTAACTTCTGGCAAAATTTAAAGAAGCCCTTTTTTGTTCTTGCTCCAATGGAGGATGTTACTGATACCGTATTTAGACGTATGGTTATTAAGTTTGGTAGACCTGACGTTTTCTTTACTGAGTTCACCAGTGTAGAGGGTATGTTTTCTCCTGGGTCTATGGAGGTTGCAAAGCGGTTAAAGTATACCTCTGAAGAACTTCCTCTAATTGCTCAATTGTGGGGAGTGAATCCTGAGAATTTTCGTAAAGCAGCTTCTTTGATTGCAGATCTTGGATTTACAGGTATTGATATTAACATGGGTTGCCCGGTTAGAAAAATTATCAAAACTGGGGGATGCTCTGCCTTGATCCGTACTCCTGATTTAGCTAAGGAGATCTTTCTTGCTACAAAAGAAGGAGCTAAGGGATTGCCTGTAAGTGTGAAAACTCGTATTGGATTTAAGAGTATTGATACGGAGAATTGGATAGGAGAAGTGCTTGCATGGAAGCCTGATGCCCTGACTGTTCATGGTAGGACGGTTGCTGAACTTTCAAAAGTTCCATGCCATTGGGATGAGATTGGGCGAGCTGTTAAACTGAGGGATGAAATCTCCCCTGAAACGGTTGTAGTTGGGAATGGTGATGTTAAAAGTGTTAACGAAGGTAAAGAATTAGCGGCACGGTGGGGTGTTGATGGGGTAATGATTGGAAGAGGAGTGTTTGAGAATCCCTTTGTATTCAGGGAAGATGCTGGGGTCTCAGCTGATTTGAGAGATCGATTGGAGATGGTTAGGGGGCATGTTTTATTGCACAGAGAGGTTTGGGGCGACAATCATAATTTCAATCCTCTAAAGAAGTTTTTCAAAATGTATATTCGTGGTTTTGACGGAGCTGCAAATATTAGAGATGAAATGATGAGGATGTCTACAATAGATGAGATTCTTCTTTATATTGACTCCCATTTAAAACTTTAGGTAGTATCCAAATCCATACTTATTTCTCAATGGAGATACTCCTAGGTACTTTTTGAACTTTATGTTGATTCTGCTTATGGTTACTTTTACCGCGTCCTGAGACGGTAGTTTGATAGAATAAGTGGAGTAGTTACGTATAATTCTCTCTACAGTTGCGTATTTTGTACTGCTGTTGAGAATTGCGTGTAGGGTAATTGTTTCAGATTTGGTTAGGGGTATGGTCCCGTATTTGCATATGAATCTCCCCTTGCTCAGATCTAAGTTATATTCAAAACTCTTACTTGCTTCCCCTTTCCTGTGTAAAAGATTGTTGATTCTAGCGTTTAACTCGTCTACGAAAAATGGTTTGGGAAGGTAATCGTCTGCACCAGTTTTAAATACCTCTAAACGATCTTGAATAAGGCTTTTTTTGCTCAAAACGATAACCTTTATATCTGGATGCTTTGTTTTTATATGTCTGCAAATCTCTAGTCCGTTACCATCTGGAAGGCCAATATCCAGACATGCGACCTGAAAATTTTTATTAGCCAGTTTGTTATATGCCTCGCTACACGTTTTACAGCTGTCAATTATGTAGTCCTTTTCAAGACCGTCTACGATGATTCCCGTAACTCTCGCGTCGTCTTCTACAATTAGTATAGAAGGTTTAATTTCCATATTTAGATTGTACGCCATATTTGTAACAAAAAAGTTACAAACCCTTAAAATAGTCAGCGATTGTTTCTATTGATACCTCTTTCTGGATACCATCCCTCATATCTTTTACGACCCACTCCTTTTCGCCTTTGAATGCAACATATCTAACACCTTTTTTACTCGCAAGGCTGAGCTGTTTCTTTAAACTATCTACTTTCAGCTGTTGCTCGGTTTTGAGGCCAATTGCCCTAAGAGCCTGTGCAATCTGTGAACTCTTAGAGAACTCATTCTCGGAAGTTGTACTCACGAAAACGTCTACCTCTTCGTTGTACTTAGGTAGTAGGTCATATGTTTCAAGGTAGTCCATCATTGTTACATTCCCCCACCCTATTCCAAAGGCTGGAAGCTTATCCTTTCCAAATATTTCCAAAAGGTCGTCATACCTTCCTCCTCCAAACATAGCCCTCGGGTTTTTATCTCCTCCAACATCAAACATTTCTATTACCGTTCCGGTGTAATATGTTATTCCTCTCATGATGTAAGGCTTAAACTCAAAGTTGTCTAGGTCAAGTTCTTTGCATAATTTGAATAGTTTAACTAGTTGAGTAGCTCCTTGGCTCTCGCTTGCTAATGCTTCAATTGAAGTGATGTCCTTT
>DDBW01000021.1:0-241 GCA_002335495.1 Candidatus Dojkabacteria bacterium UBA2022
TAATACTCATTTTCTTTATATATATCGGGGAACTGGTTTTCAAAGGAATATCCAAGAATAGGAAGATACTATTTACAATCACCCTTTCCCTATTCATCTTAACCTTTGGGGCTTCTCTCTGGGTATATAAAAATACATACCTTGTAACGCTACCTAAAGATGAACAAAACTTTCCTAATTACGACCGGGATAGCGATTCGGTAGACGACTATAAAGATCCAGATTTTAACAACAACGGAAT
>DDBW01000021.1:549-43365 GCA_002335495.1 Candidatus Dojkabacteria bacterium UBA2022
AATCAAAATCACTCTCCACCTATAACAACGGTAAGCTAGAACAATTTGGATGGGTTTCTTCATATGGAATAATCTCAAACGCATACTACCAAGCTGGATATACAATAGAACCTGTTATTAAAAAAGAGCTGGGAGATGACAATCTTAGATATAATTTGAAATCTCTTTACGAAGTCTTAAAGAGAAGAGATAGAATTGGAGAGATAAGTATAGATGGTTTAAGTACTAGCCCAGGGAGAGTTTTTTTCATACTTCAGAACGACAAAGTTGTGAACGGAGGATATACTCTAGACAGTGGAGAGTTGGCAATAATACTCCCGGAACAAAAGAGAGTAAAAACCATAACGATTGAAGATGTGAGAGACTACTACAAGGAAGGTATTAAGATAGAAGTTGAGAAGTAAAAACCTCAATTGCTTCATCAAGAACAGCGGAGAGCTTGCTTAAAGTTACTTCATCAAGTCTTTCAAGCACATAGGCATCAGGAGGCATATTTCTATCTTCTCTATCATCTACCCCTACTCTAACCCTTAAAAAGTCAACTCCATGAACCTTAGCCTCAACGTCGTTAACCCCGTTATGCCCTTTAGGACTGACCTGATACTGAATTTTGTACTGCCCGAGCTTGATATCGAGATCGTCATGAATAAGAACCAGAGAGCTATTCAGATCTGCAACATTTTTCTTTTCAAGGATTTTAGCAACTACCTCCCCAGATCGGTTCATAAATAACTGAGGCTTTACCAGAAGAATATCTTGCCCGTCTATTGTTCCTTTTGAAATTTGGGCATTAAAAATAGCTTCGTTCTCCCACTCCTGAAACGAATATCCTCTATTAATAAGAGTATTCCGGAGTCTTTCAACAAACATAAACCCAGCATTATGACGGGTTTCTTTATATCGTTCACCTGGATTGCCCAAGCCTACAACTATTTTCATACTTTTTTCATTATTTTATGTAGTATATCTTCTTGGACTTTAAACATCTCTTCAGAATCGGCTCTTAAATGATCAAACTTCCCTTTGTGATCAAGTCCGTAAATATGAAGCACACCATGGACAATCATTCTCAGAATCTCTTCTTCAAACATCTTACCTCTATATGATGCGTATATATATTCAGGACATATATATATTTCATTAACGTTCTCATCAATCTGAAATGACAGTACATCGGTTGGCTTATCAATATCTCTAAATTCTTTATTTAACTCTTTGATCTTCTTTCTGTTTACAAAGACAACTGATATATCGAGCTTCTGATAGTTACGAGGAAGGTGCGTGAGACAGTTCTTAACATAGGAAGCTTTGAGACTTTTATACTTATTGAGATACTCGAGATTGAGTAAAGTAACCACGGCAGTTTGTTACTTAATTTATTTTGTTAAAAGGTCTTTAACAACCTTGTTAACGACAGATCCATCCGCCTTGCCTTTGAGGTCTTTCATTGTTGCTCCCATAACAAGTCCCATGTCTCGAATCGTAGCATTGGGCATGTTAGCAAGAACTTTCGCAACAACATTCTTAACATCGTCTTCAGACATCAAAGCTGGAACATAAACAAGTAGGGTATCAAGTTGCTCTTTTTCATGAGCAGCAAGGTCTTCTCTTCCAGCAACAACATATTGCGAGTAAGCGTCCTCAAGTTTCTTGATTTCTTTTCTCAAGATTTCAATAACCTGCTCATCAGTCAGGTCTCCCTTGTCAATTTCTACGTTTTTAATAGAGGCCAACGCCATTCCAAGGATTTCAGAACGAGACTTAAGACCCTCTTTACGAGCCTTAAACATATCATTTCTTATGGAATCAACTATGCTCATCACTATTTAAATATGAATGAGATATATTTTACTTAGCTTTTCGGCTAGCAGATCTTCTTCTTCTCTTAGTCTTTGCGTATGCTCTTCTTTTCTCAGCATCGAGAGATGATTTTTTAATTCTGAAAGCTTTTTCTCTATATGTTTCAAGAATCTTCTCCCTTAAAACTTCTCTATGAAGTCTTCTTAGAGCGCTATCAATATTTTCGTTTGAGTGTACTATTACTGCCACAAAAGTATAATTATAACTAAGTCGAGGTGATTATAGCATAAGGTTGATTAGCTGACTACCCTCTTTTCAAAATTTTCTCGATTCTTTTTAATTCTTCCTTCTCTGCTCATTCTATATGCAAGTTTTCCAAAAATTCTATGAACTCCTGTATCTAACGGATCAATATATGCATACGCGAATGCGACCAAAATCAGGAACACACCAACTGCTAACTTTGATTCGGCGGAATCAAATAGACCTGTTGCAGGAGCACATGAAGCGATAACAGTGTCATCTACTTCAATGTTACTATCTCCACCTACAGGAGTAATCACAGCTTTATTATAGTAGCTTCCAAAGGCACTCTTAGGTACTACAACTGTATATCTAAAGGTCTTTGTCTCACCGGGATCGAAGGATGCATTATCTCCTGTAAGGTTCCAAGTAATTACATTTCCGGAAACCGTTGCGGTTGGAGAGATAGTTTGCAATTGAATATAACTATTTTGAACCTTAGTATCTAGAGTATCAACAATCTTGCTTATTTCCTTTGAGTCGGAAGCTGAGTTGGTTATTGTAATTACGTAGTTAAGAGAGACCTGGGTTTGATTTGCATCGCATACTCTTCCTGCGCTTTTGTCTACCACCCAATTATCTTGTGTAACAGCAGTGGTAACTTCTCGACTTGCCTTACATGCATTCCCTGCATATCCTTTAGCATCTTTCCAACTTGCAGAAAGAACCTGATCCCCTTCGGTTGTTGCAGTATATTTATAACACCACTTAACAGGCTTCTTATTCTTATACTGTGTACATATTGGATCCGATGGGTCAGCACATGCGTCCGTCACAGTAGCTTTTCCGACCGCAGTTCCGTTTACAGATATAACAATATTATCAACATCAATTCCATCTGCATCGTATGCATATCCACAGAAGTCAACCGTCTTACCAATAGTAGTAGTTACCCTATCAGTAGTTCCCGTTAAACCACCACCTTCACACGCGCAGTTTGGAGTACCAACTGGATTCTTACACTCATTTTGCTTTCCCCAACACCTATGGCCAGGAGCAAATTCTTCGTAAGTGACTTCAGTCCCCTGGGGATTGCACATTGCAATGTATGATTTACAGCTTGCATCAGCTTTTGATTGAACGGCCTCAGAAGTACCTCCTGGGAACCAACAGTTAATCCCGCATGCGTTTTCAAAAGACTGACACCCACATACTGCAGGAGGCTTCTCCTCTTTTTCCTTTGGGAGATCTTTCTCGTAACACCAATCACCACACGAGGAATTCCCGGTAGTACTAACACCATTTTTACACCCACATTTTTCCTCTTTTTCCTTTCTAATATTTCTTTTCTCTGCAGGGTTTTTACCCGCTTCACTATCCGTGGAAGAAAGATATTGAGCTCCTGTTACCTTCCAAATACCAAAACCGATACCAAAAGAAGCAAGACTCAAAACTACAACCAGCACTATTAATCCTTTCTGTGTAAGTCTAACCTGTCCCATTATTGTCTTGTAACACTTCCCATTATTTTATCTAAAACTGTAAGATCGCTCTCTTTCGCGACATAGTATTGGAAACTATCAGCAGGAGAAAATAGATACAAATCAGGATTTGACTTCACATCTCCTAGTTCTGCAATATTCCAACCAGGAGAGATATTTGGATCGTCAGTTTCATACCTTGCGAAATCAGTATCTCCGGAACCAATAAATATGCATTTTTTATTATCACCTTCGTTACCGTTGGGATCGTTAGAGTCACACCTTTCGGTATAACCCGCAAGAGCTTTTGTCATGGTCTGATTCGTATAGATAAACTGGGATCCATTCGGAGAAGTAACTGTAACAAGTGTAGCATCAAAGCTTTCGATGAGTTCATCGTCTTTTGGTTCGTACTCTAAAATACCCCAATCACCTGGGTAATCAAATGATATGCCTAAATCATCATTTGTGTATTTCTTAACTTGTGAACTAAGGTCTACAACCGGATTCTTAGCCTTCTCTTCCTCGTACGCCTGGGTATCAATGGTTTTTCCCAAGTAGTATCCCCCAACTCCCATACCCAATATAAAGAGAATCCCTAAAATCAGAGGCAAAGCTTTTGAATTTCCTTCGTTCATAATACAAATGTATAACTAACTATATCTAGAATATTAGATAGTTATAAAAATGTAAATAAGATGAAAGCCTATAAAGTTTATCTCAACAGCTCCCGCAGCTGATCAAACTGAATGATATCCTTAAACATAATCACAAACATAAGGAGCAGAAGGAGCATAAAACTTATGTTTATAGCCCACATCTCGACCTTTTTATTCCAAAACCTTCCCATTATCTTTTCCAATACCACCAACAATACCCTTCCCCCATCAAGAGCAGGAATTGGAAGCAGGTTCATAACAGCAAGAGTAAAACTTATATCAGCTGTAAGGCCAAGCAAGGTTAAAAATCCGTACTGTTTAAATGCTTCAACAATTACGTATATTCCTATAGGTCCAGAAATATTATTAGTAACAACGGAGTAATCACCCGTAGACTGAGCCTCAGAGAATAGATCCGAGAGTCTGGTTGAAATCAATTTCAATAGATTTACTGAGTGACCGAAACCCGCGATTAGCTTATCCTGTGAGTAATCTAAAGCCACAAGATAGTTTGTAGGGATTAACATACCAACTTTACCCTCATCAGAGACCTTTACAGAGTAATCTTTACATTCAGGATTACACACTGTAATTAACACGTTCTCCCCATTCTTACTTGTTACATACTCACGAAAATCATTAGAATAATGGATTTTATTACCATCAACTGATTCAATAACTCCATTATCAGGCAAGCCGGCTAGTTTTGCATTACCATCTTCCGTAAGTTGAGTATATTCCACATCCCCCAACCTTTCTGTAACAATCCGACCTACAACAGGTTTAAAACCTTTAATATCTTCACTTAACTGCCACTTATATCCGGAATAGATAATAAAGAAGTAGTACATACCCACAGCAAAAATAAGGTTCATTGTTACTCCTGCCAATAGGATTACAATCTGCTTCCATTTGCTGATATTTTTAAAATTTCTACTATCCTTTCTCTCTTTATCGTCCAATTCCTCATCTCCCTCTCCTAGAATTTTTACATACCCTCCTAAAGGAAGAATATTGAGTCTATACTCAGTCTCCCCTACTTTTTTTGACCAAAATTTTGGCCCCAACCCTATTGCAAACGCCTCTACTTTTACCTTGAAAAGCTTTGCTGAAAGAAAATGTCCCAATTCGTGTATAGCGACAAGAAACCCAAGGATTAACAAAACGATAATAATATTTACAATTACCTCAACCATTGCTTAGTAATAGACAGTTTAATATTTAGAAAGACTAGATTGTCATCAACTCAGTCTCTTTCTTCTCCTTAATGGTTTCAATCTTCTCGTTAGTAGCTTTAACCATTTTCTCGGCCTCTTCTTTAACTCTTTTACCCTCATCCTCTGAAACGCCCGATGCAACTCTAGCATCAACGCTCTTCATGAAATCCTGCCTCACATTTCGAACTGATACTCGAGCCATTTCAACCTTCTCTTTCATAAGCTTAACGAATTCTCTTCTTCTTTCCTCGTTTAGCACAGGAATGGTTACCCTTACATAATCATTTTCTCTAGCAGCTGTAAATCCGAGATTGGAAGCATTTACGGCTTTCTCAATAGCCTCGGCCAAGGATTTATCCCAAGGCTGTACAATAAGAGACCTACTATCTGAAACAGAAATATTACCAACACTTTTCATTGGAGATTGTCCCCCATATGCATTTACTTTCACATCTTCAATAAGTTCAGGAGTTGGTCTTCCCGTATGAATCTGGGAGAGATCTGCCATTAAGTGATCTACACAACCATCAAGTCCTGTCTGAAATTCTTTCAAGTCCATAATAACATCAAAGCCTAAACTTAACTCTTAGGAAATTATACCATCAATTAGAATGATTTAAAGGACTCTACTTTCCGAGTTCCCAAACCATAATCTTTCTTATAGCCAAAGGTTCTCCCATCTTTTGAATAGATTCGTCAAGAAGGGCTTGGATAGTTTTAGACTCGTCTTTAAACCATTTCTGATCCAAAAGACAGTGCTCAGCATAGTACTTTGCAAACTTTCCTTCCATAATCTTCTCTAACATATTTTCAGGTTTACCTTCTTCTTTAAGTTCTCTTTCAAAGAGAGCTTTCAACTCTTCTAATTTTTCCTGTGGTATCTGTTCTTTAGAAACATAGGTAGGCTTCATAGCAGCTACTTGCAAAGCAATCTCGTGAACAAAAGATTTAAATTCTTCATTTCGAGCAACAAAGTCTGTCTTACAGGTAACCTCTACAACAGAAACAAGTCTTTTATCTAAGCCATGGACATAGGCATCAATCATACCTTCCGCTTTCTCTGAAGTATCATTTCCTACTGGATCATTCCATCCTCTTTCATTAATAATAGCAACAGCTTTCTCAAAATCGTTACCAGCATCTTCCAATGCAAGCTTGCACAGGCCAATTTTGGCTCCAGTTAAATTTCTAAGTCTACTTACGACATCGCTCTTTGAGTTAATGTAATCAACTGCCTTTTGCATATCTCCTCCTGCATGCTCTAAAGCTTCTTTACATAGAGCCATTCCAGCGGATGTCTTAGCACGTAGAGCTTTTATATCGTCAAGGGTGTATGACATTAGAAAAATATTTAAAAATTATGTAAAAAAGTTTTAAGCTTTCTTAGCTTTTCTAACAACTCTAACTGGTTTTACAGCTGCAGTATCAAGAGCCTTTCCTTCCTTGAGAGCTTTAATTCTTTCTCTCTCCTGCTCTTCCATTAATCTCTTTTTCTCAACTTCTTCTGCATGGGCATTTGCCATTCGCTCAAGCTTAGCTTCTTCTTCTTTTCTTAGGGTAATCAAGGTCTTAGCTTTTGCTCCTTCGTTAATAGCTTTACCGAATAGTTCAATAAACAAAGTAATACTCTTGATAGAGTCATCGTTTGCTGGGATTGGGTAATCTACTAGCAATGGATCGCTATTAGTATCAACAAGAGATACGATTGGCATTCCAACAATCTTAGCTTCCTTAACAGCATTTTTCTCTAACTTACTGTCAATAACAATCATAAGGGTTGGAAGTTTATCCATGAACTTGATTCCACTATAAATTTTGTTCAATCTCTCTACTTCTCTCTTCATCAAAAGCTGTTCTTTTTTAACAAGTCCCTTTGCTCCAGATGCCAAAGTCTCTTCCATAGATACTAGTTTATCTACACTCTTCTTAATAGCTTTAAAGTTTGTGAAGAGTCCACCTGGCCATCTCTTATTTACATAGAAGGCACCATTTTCCTGGGCCATTGTCTGTACGAGGGATGCAGCCTGACCTTTTGTTCCAACTACTAAAACGTTTCCTCTATCGGATGCATCTTTAATAGCAGCAAGAGCTTTCTTTAGCTGTGTTAAGGTGGAGATTAGATCAATAATATGAACACCATTTCTTTCGGTGTAGATATATGGTTTCATTTTTGGATTCCAGGCACTCTTCTTGTGTCCAAAGTGTACACCTGCATTGAGTAACTGATCGAGAGATGGAAGTTTAACTTCCGAGGTTTTTGTTGTTTCTTTCATAAAAATTCCTTTCCTTTACCACCTATCTCATAAGGGATTAATTATCCCAGGAAAAGGTATGAGATATGTGAGATATATAAATAAAATAATACGATGAGAATAATATCAGAAATAGTTAACGTAGACAAGAGTAAAACAAGCCCAATCTCAACAAGCCCTTACATTTCTACAGGATACTAAATATTTCAATTACGTGGAGAGTGCGGGGGAACCCTCGTCATACGGATACAAATATCCTCACAAACCTCTAAAGCATTAGCAACCGGAGCTCTTTGATGATCATATATTATATCTGCCGTAACGACAAACCACTCTTGATCCAATACAAGCCCAAATGAAATAAATATGAAGTTACGCTCATCCCGGAAAACTCCAAGACCCTTATAGCCAAAGGTAAAAAATCGATCCTTGTATTCCCCAAGATTCACACCAAAATTATGATCCCGACCCTCTCTTGCAACGTCGGCAATATGAGAACCTATTGAAAAGGCCCACGATTCTTGCGAAACTTCGACAATACCTCTCTCCATAGATGCCATGCGGAATTATATAGGATAAAAGATATTGAAGGAAGACTAATACCCCATCTCCTGTATAATCTCAGAGAAGTCATTAATAATAAAGTCAGGAACAACCCTAATCTGCTGATCCTGCCCCATTGGATTACCATCCTCAGGAGGATCAAACATACCCGCCCGAATACCTACAAGCTGAGCACCTCTAATGTCGTTTTTATAGTTATTTCCTAGCATGATCGTATCTTTAGCTTCTACTTCAAGCTTTGATAAAGCAAGGGTAAAAAGGGCTCCAAATGGCTTCTCAAAAATAACTTCCTCAGAAGCAAATATTTGATCAACATACGGGACTAATCCAGCAGCAGTTGCTTTCTTGATCCTCAAACCCAAAGCTCCGTCGGAAATAATTGCAACCTTGACTCCTAAATCCCTCAGCTTTTTTAAAGAGGTTTTTACATTATCATAAACCTCGATATGGTCGAGAAAGTAGCTCCAGTACATATCTTCAACCCCAGGAAGGATAGAAAGATCGTATTTACCAACAACCTCATCAAGAGCCATTCTAAATACTAGAATTCTGCTATGCCGCGTATGAACCGTTGGGAAACTTCTTTGGATAATCATCTCTTTATCCATAACACTGTTAAAGAAACTTTTTTCATCGAGGTTAAACTTCTTTGTAAGACTCTTGGTTACATGCAACAAAGCTTTATCGTAAAGCGTATTACTTTTAATCAGAGTATCGTCAAGGTCCAAAAGAAGTGCTTTATACTTTTTAGGTTTAGCCATATGGGACAGTTATGTAGAATATAATCTTGTACATAATACACTAAACCTCTACCCTACTCCAACCGTTTTCAGAAATAACTAGGTGGTCTAAGAAAGAAATCCCTACTAAATCAAGACTCTGCTTCAAATCTTTAGTAAAAAGAATATCTTCGTTACTCGGGGTATGATCCCCAGAAGGATGATTATGCGCAATTATGATGTACGCGCTATTATTAGTCAGAGCGGGAATTAGAATGTCCCGAGGTTTAATTGAGATACGATTTAAAGACCCAAGTGCCACCGTTACCTTTTTTAAAAGCTCATATCTTGCATTCAAAAACACCGCTACAACACGCTCTTGCTTGTATCTTGAAATATACTGTAGAAAGTTCCACGCCTGCTCAGTATTAACTATCCTAACCTTTTTATCTTTATCCAAACCATATATTCTAATCCCAAGCTCGATACCAGAAAGCACCTGCATCGCCTTAACAACTCCAACCCCCGGCACATTTTGCATCTCCTCAAAAAGATTTCCACCCTGTGAAACGGTTGTTGTAATTTTCTTCGATAACCGCGTAGCCACTGTTCTAAAGTTGTGCCCCTTAACCCCACTACTCAAAATAATAGCCAATAAATCCTCTGTACTTAAGGCATCAATTCCACGGAGTAAAAATTTTTCTCTGGGTTGCATACATAGATTGTACGCACCAAATATGAAAGGATTATGACTTCTTACCTCGTTTTGGACGAGAAGTTTTCTTTGATTCCTTCTTTATATACTTACACTTAGGATATGCACTACAACCTGTAAACGTCTTTCCCCATCTCCCCTTTCTTTCTACTAGATGGCTTCCACACTCTGGACACTTCTCCAAAAGCATAAGTGGCTTTGCAGTTTTACACTTAGGATAATCTTCACAAGCCCAATATGCTCCAAATCTTCCAGTCTTAATTATCATCTGTTTGCCACACTTCTCACACTTGTCTTCCTTAACAAATTTTGATTCATCGAGGACAAATTCAGTAGATTCCAAGTTCTTCATCCCTTTACAATCTGGGAATTTAGAACAACTTAGGAATTTACCATATTTCCCTAACTTTACTACCATATCAGAACCACACTCTGGGCACTTTTCGTCTGATTTCTCCAACA
Organism: Candidatus Dojkabacteria bacterium UBA2022; assembly: GCA_002335495.1. Lineage (GTDB taxonomy): Bacteria > Patescibacteriota > Dojkabacteria > SC72 > SC72 > UBA2022. The sequence continues at coordinate 10,662 of DDBW01000021.1, forward strand.
CTACAATATCTTCTTTCTTAACCTCTTTATCAATTCGCTCAATATCTTTCATCAAAGGCTTATACTCGTTATCAATAAACGGTTCGTATTTAACTTTACCCAACGCAATCCCGTCTAACCCATCTTCAACCTTAGCCGTATATTTATAGTCAACCATTCTTGTGAAATGTTCAGACAAAAAGTTGCTGACTATAGTTCCAATATCTGTAGGAGCAAGCTTCTTCTCAACTTTCACAACATACCCTCTATCCATAATTGTGCTGATTATCGTTGCATAGGTAGATGGCCTACCCACACCCAAAGCTTCCAACTGTTTTACCAAAGTAGCTTCTGTGTAACGTGATTTTGGAGTAGTAAACTTCTGAAGTGGTGATACTTCTTTATTTTTTAAACTATCCCCTTTTTCAATCTTGCTTATCTCTTGAACATCCTCCCCATCCTTACCAAACTGTATATTCCAAAGTTTTTTGAAACCTTCGAAAGTGCAATTCTGAGCCGAAACTACAAAATCGTAATCTTTTTCAACCCCAGTTGGAGCTGCAGTTATATTGTAAGTGTCATAAAGTGCAGGACTCATCTGGGAAGCCAAGGCTCTATTTCTTATCAAATCGTAAAGCTTCTTCTCTGAAGCTTCAGCATCACTCAAAGCTTCGCCTGTTTTTGTAACATCAGTAGGTCTAATGGCTTCGTGAGCTTCTTGAGCAAGCTTACTCGATTTCCTGAAGAAATTTGCAGACTCTGGAATATATGACTCTCCATAACGACTTGAAATATACCCTCTAAAAGCTCCAATCGCATCCTTACTCAAGTTCGTGGAGTCGGTTCTCATATATGTAATATGCCCCTTCTGATACAGGCCTTGAGCTAATGCCATTGTTTTCTTGGCTGAATATCCTAAATGATTATTGGCAGCCTGTTGGAGTGTTGAAGTTGTGAAAGGAGGAGGTGCACTAACCTTTTTATTACCTTTCTTAACATCTTTAACTGAATATGTAGAAGCGGAGATATCTTGAATTATCTTATCAACATCCTCTTTACTCCCTGCTTTAAAAGTTTTTCCAGCTACCTTTGCAAGCTTAAATCTAACAACATCGCCTTCATCAGTAACCAGATCTACATAAACCTCCCAATACTCTTGAGGTACAAAACTTAGAATTTCTTTCTCTCTTTCAACAATTAAGCGCAGAGCAACCGATTGTACTCTACCTGCAGATAACCCGTATCTAATTTTTTTCCAAAGTAGTCCCGACACCTTATAACCGACCAATCGGTCTAGAACTCTTCGTGCAAACTGTGCACTTACAAGATCCATATCTATCTCTCTTGGTGACGCAACCGCATCAATTACGGCGTTCTTAGTAATCTCATTGAATGTTATTCTCTTAGCATTTTTCAACTTCAAACCTTGAGCAGCATGATATGCAATAGCCTCCCCTTCACGATCAGGGTCCATTGCAAGATATACATTTCCATCCTTTGGAACTTCTTTTTTCAGTTTTTTAAGCAAAGCAGCTTTACCCTTAATAGTAACGAAATCTGGTTCATACCCTTTATCAACATCTACAGCTAAACTACTTTTAGGAAGGTCAATAACATGCCCTAAAGTGGCATATACTTTATAATCCTTACCCAGATACTTCTCAATTGTTTTAGCCTTTGCAGGGGACTCTACCAGCACTAAATTCATACGGTTTCCGTTAAAATAACTAAGGTATATTATACACTCTTCATCTAAATATCCAATAATTTAGTAAATTCTGAGAGTTTTTTACATCCATATCTGAGCAACAATTGATTACCTTCATAGCCCAGATCTCCCTCCCGAAACCGGCTTTCAACATACACTGAAATCCCTTTACTTAATGCATACTGTGCAGTATACCAACTCCCTCCTTTCCCATTACTTTTAAATAGAATAACCGCAGTGGACTGATTCACCATAATTCTATTGCGATTAAGCAGCATACCCTTATGAAAAGCCGTATTTCGAGCTTCAGTTTCAACAATAGATATATCTGGATAAACAGATCTTAATTGTAAATGACGTGATGCAATATATGGAGTATATATTGTTACTGCTCCATTAATCTTTGCAAACTCCTCAACAAAAATACTGTCGGTTCCAATAGCTCCTCCACACATAAATTGAATTGTGCAAGGAGCAACTTTATCTACAAACTCCCTAATATTACGAACCAAACTTTCATCGACCTCTCTTGAGCCAGTAATTACAACTTTAAGGTCCTCGATAGTCACACTCCCTATAGTAATTATACCGACCTTACTATGGGGAAATAAATTATAGTTAATAGAAAAAGAATAAATACGAAGACTACTAACAGCTTAAACAGTATTAATAATAGGAAACTGAAATGAAATATCTATTACTTCTTTGAGTAATCTACCCACCAATCAATAAACTCTCTAGCCACCATAGCAGCCTTGTAGCTCTCTCCACCATCTTCAAGCAGTACCACAAAGGAGTACTTAGGTTTCTCATATGGGAAGAAACCTGTCACCCATGCATGAGTATGTTCATATATCCCCTTCGAGTTCACCCTACCGAACTCAGCCGTTCCTGTCTTAGCCGCAATCTCCACCTTAGCATCGGTAAGGGGGAAAATAACCCTTCTTGGGCCGTTTACGCTTGCCCACATACCTTCTCTAACAATCTTCAAAGCGCTTTCAGAAACAATATTAACCCTTAATGGATCTCTATTAATCTCAGTTACACCACCCTTCGCGTCAACAAGCTTTGTACCAACATGAGGTTTGTACAACGTTCCACCGTTTGCAATTGCCGCAACCCAGTTAGACATCTGAATAGGGGTAACAGTTGTAATACCCTGACCAATAACTGAGTTACATGAATCACCCTCAGGATACCAAATAGGATCTAACCATGGACTGGTTGTCTTGGCCAATCTAATTTTATTCTCAGGCGAAGGCAACATGCCAGATCCTTCTCCTGGAATATCTATATATGTATACTCCCCGATTCCAAACTTCTTAAGATATGGAACAAGCTTATTCATATCCCAAGAGCGAATGGTTTCGCAGAAGAATATATTTGAAGAGACCGAGAGCGCATCTACAATTGTTAATGGACCATATACCTTATCTCTATACTCCTGGAAGCGAGCCCCATTTGAAAAAGTGTACCCTGCCCTACTCACATAAACGGTATTTCTATTAATAACTCCTGCATCCAAAGCAGCTGCCGCAATAATAGTTTTAAAGGTGGACCCAGGAGGAACCTGAGCTGCAATCGCTCGATTATTTAAAGGAGTGCGTTTATCTTTCAAAAGCTTATTGTAATCATCAACGGAGATACCTCCTATAAACTTGTTATTGTCAAAACTCGGATACGAACCGAGAACAATCACTTCGCCTGTGTTAACATCCTGAAGAATCCCAACAGCTCCTGTCGCATTATTTTCCTTCACTCCTTTCTCAAGAACCTTATACATCTGAGACTGGGCCTTAGAATCAATACTCAAATAGAGACTACTCCCAGAAACAGCCTCCTTCAAAACAGTCTCTGAATCAGAAAGAATATTACCCAAGCTGTCGACCTCTCTAGCCACTTTACCATCTTTACCGAATAGTTCTTTATCGTATATCTTCTCTATTCCTAATTTTCCAATTACATCGTCAAACTCAACATAATCCAACTTTTCAAGATCTTCTGCATAAACATCTCCTGTATACCCAAGAATATGCGACAAAGGAGTTCCAGAAGGATATTTTCTCTGAGCACCGTCATCAATTACAATCCCTTTCAAGTCTTCAAGGGAAGATTTCAAAAGCACAGCCGTTTGATTATCAACTCCGCGAGCCAGAGGCAGATATTTGGCAAGAGCTTTTTCCGTAGCATTCATCCCTTCTAACGTAGAGAATATCTTCTCCTGCAAAGGGGTCGACTCAAACTTTTCAGGTAGGATCCTACTCACCTTATCCAATACTTCTCTGAGTCTCTCCTCATCAATCTCCCCATCTTCCTTGAACTCCCTAAGATCAACAGATACGTTTACCGAAGGGATATTTTCAGCAATTTTCACCCCATTCCTATCAAAAATCACCCCTCGCTTAGCAGGGATATTAACAATCTCTAATCTATTGTTAACCGATCTCTGATACAAAGTTTTTCCATTTACAACCTGTAGGTTGAACATCGCAGAAAACATGAGAATGAAGATAGTGAACATGACGATGAAAGGAACAATATAGTTCCATCCCGACATCTTGAGCTGAGAAGAAGAGTTCTTCTTCTTAACATCCTTAACAACCTCTTTATAAAGGGTTTTAACATCGGAAAGTTTGACCGATGTAAACACGGAAGTGGATTTAAGAGATTCAGCTTCTAGTTTTTTTGACAGTTTTAGATTCACACTAAAGCTTTATTATTTTATGATCAAGACTACTACCTGAAGTATACGATATTAGGAAGTTTATAAGTGAAGTCATGACACCCATCATAAGTCCAATAACCAAAGCGGAAAGAAACATATCCCAACTTTCGAACAGAACAAAAGGATTTTGAGCATACAGACTTGCTAAACCAGAAGAGACACCTAAATAGAATACAAAGCATATTGAGGTGATAAGAAAATCTACAAATTTAGTCTCATGTGGAATAACTCTTTTAAACAAAAAGTCCAGTACAATAAGTAAAGTAAGAGATAAAAATGTGGATCCCAAAAAACTCTGAAATAGAACATCATTTAAAAGAGAAAGTAACAGTACAGAACCTACCTCCAACACCCCACCCTTAGCCCTTGCAACCGTAACTGCATAGATAGCCAGCAGAGAAACTCCCAATACGCCATAGCCAAAAGGAGCGATTAGAGCAACCACCAAACTCCAAATTATTACAAAGATAATGTTACTCATTAATCTGCACTATATAATTATTTATGTAATCGTATGTAACAGGAAGCTCGATACCTGATGTAAGGGAGGAAGATGCTGGATCATCACTTAACCCAACCACCCTACCAAGTATAAGGTATCGACCAATCTTTTCATCATTGATTACTACCAAATCCCCATCCGCAACTCCTTTATCAACGGTTATATTCTCTAACATCACAACATCACCTTTACCCACAGCTACCCCCAGCGACTTTGTTTGCTTCTTAATATTTTCTCCCAAATTCTTTTCCGTAAACCCCTCCAACTTCAAAGGTTTTACGATTGCCACTTTTATATAGCTAGATCTCGACACCGGTAACCGGACAAGACTACTCCCCTGGTCTACTTTTACAACGCTACCTATATAGTACTGCGAGAGTTGAACCACGTCCCGGGGCCTAACTCCATTTTTAGAACCTTCAGTTAAGATACCACTCTGTCCATCCTCTTTTATAAACATCAAAGCATTAAGATATTTTTTAGAAGAATCTACAAATACCGATGAATTTTTAATTTGAGTAAGCTGATTAAGTTTTAAGTTAACAGCATCCAGTTCAGATTTAAGACGCAGATTTTCAGACTCTAAATCTTCATTTCGATTTCTAATTTCTACGACGTCACCGAACAATGTGAAATATCCTTTAACATTCGACCCCGCCTCAATCTGAGAATTACCGTAGTCCGAATATATAAATGAAAGGTAGTCACGAATAGAACCCAGACGTGAATCAGAAAGCATTAGTAACACGCAAAGGGCAGCGAATATATACCAATACTTTCTATTATTTTGAGAAATCGTATCCATTTATATAAAAAGCAATTTCCTAAATAATTTCGTTCCAGGATCTCTGAATTTTCTCTAGCAACTGGATATGATCCAGCATCAAAGCCGTTCCTCTAGCAACAGCAGACATGGGATCGTTAACTATGTGAACAGGCAAATTTAACTCCTCCTGCCATAGTTTATCAATTCCACGAATCAACGCTCCACCTCCAGCAAGCTTAATACCCGACGTCAGCAAATCCGTCAGGAGCTCAGGGGGAGTCTCTTCTATAGCATCTTTAATCGCATCTGTAATTTGAGCGATTGAGGTCAAAATCGCTTCTCGAACCTCTACACTAGAAAACTCAACTGATTTAGGCAGACCAGAGATAAGGTCTCGGCCTTGAATAACCACAACCTGCTCTTCATCAAGAGGAGCTGCTGATCCTATCGCAATTTTGACATCCTCTGCTGTTCGCTCTCCGATTAACATATTATATTTGTCCCGAACATAATCAATAATATCTTGATCCATTTCATCCCCAGCAATCCTAATAGTTTTATCAACGACGATATCACCAAGGGAGAGCACTGCAATATCAGAAGTACCACCACCTATATCTACAATCATACTGCCGGAAGCCTGTTCAACCGGGAGCCCAGCTCCAATAGCCGCCGCCATAGCCTCTTCAACTATAAATACCTCTCTAGCCCCAGCCGTTTTACAAGCATCGATAACAGCCTGTCTTTCAACCTCTGTAACGGACGAAGGAACCCCTACAATAACTCGTGGCCTAGGAATTTTGAATGACTTATTAACATAGGCATGAGCCTGTTCGATGAAATGATGAAGCATAGCCTGAGTTGTATCAAAATCTGTAATTACACCATCCCTTAAGGGACGAACAGCAACGACGTTTGCAGGAGTCCTTCCAATCATCTGACGAGCTTCTTTTCCAACAGCCAACACTCTATTTGTCTTCTTATCTATAGCAACAACAGATGGTTCAGAAACAACAATACCTTTGCCGCGAAGGTAAACCATGGTATTGGCAGTACCCAAATCGATTCCGATATCGTAGGTGATAAGTTCTAATAATGAATCTATAAACTTCATGACAAAACCACAGTTAAAATGACTGTAGCTATTGTAACATTAATGAGGGGATATTTCAGCTTAAACAGCTGGCTGATCTTTTCTAAGTCTCTTATAACACTTCATGCAAACATCTGCTCGAATAACCTGACCTTCAACTTCAAGATCAATCTTTCTCAAATTTGGCTTGAAAACTCTAACAGTCTTTGGAGCTTTAAATCTCCACTGAATTGAGTGGTGGTGCTGAATTCTCTTTCCTGCTTTTCTTCCTTTTCCACAAATTGCACAGATTTTTGTCATAGTATTAGTTTGAATAGTAAAATGCTAGGTGATATTATCAAAAAGAATCGATTTTGACAAGAAGTAATATATGGATACATTATATTGGTTTATTTTCGCAATACCCTCAATCTTAATAGCATCAACAGTGCATGAATATGCACATGCCTGGACGGCCTACAAACTAGGAGATTCCACAGCTAAAGCCGAAGGGAGACTCAGTTTAAATCCCCTAGTCCACATAGACCCTATAGGAGCAATAATGCTTTTCGTTGCACGAATAGGTTGGAGCAAACCGGTTCCTATTTACGAACATAACTTTAAGAATCCAGTCTTAGGAACCGCAATCACAGCCGTAGCAGGTCCAATTAGCAACCTACTTCTTACACTTCTCACCGCCCTCGTCTACAACCTCTTCCTCAAGGATGCAGATATATTAGTACAGTACTTTATACTTACCTTTGTTTCTATAAATCTTTCGTTAATGATATTCAACCTCTTTCCAATACCTCCTTTAGATGGGCATAAAATAGTGAGAGCATTCCTACCCGATAGAATTAGATATTCGTGGGAGATGATAGAACGTTACGCTATATGGATAATAATTATTCTGTTCCTCCCATTATCCCCTCTCTCTGTATATACTTCATCAATAATCTCCTCTGTACTAGACTTTTTCATAACCCTTCTCTTTTAGTACTACAGCGTGAAAATTATAATTGCCTAGAAAAATTATCTAGGTTACAATTGGGTGTCCTAGTGGACAAAAAGAGAGTGTTTGGCTCCGTAACCAACGTTATGGGACCCCAATATCGCTTAATCTCTCGGGATTAAGTTGAGGAGACCCACTTTTTTGGAGCAGAGCTCCAAAACCTCTCTTCCTCTAGGACACCTTTCATTGATACAACAACCCTTTTCTTCCACGTCATCAAATTTTGAACTACCCCATTCTACTCCTCGAGCAGACGTCCTCGAAGCATGAAACAATCGACCAATACATCTAACAAGGAAATACAAAAAGCCTAACAAACCTCTAAGCACCAATATCGAATAAAGTGAAACCTAGCTAACCCTTCTATACTCTTCCATCATCTCCAGCCACCCAGAGACTGAAACAGGTTTTGCAATATTCCAATACATATCAAAGAAACTCCTTTGCATAAATGCAAACTTAGAATCCTCAATTTCAACGGCATAGACATCGCCTTTATGCCAATTGAAAATAACCACGGTATCATTATATATATCCATCTCAATTTCAAAATCTATAACATCAGGAGTTAAATACCTAATATTGTCATTCTTGAATGGCATAATATTCCTCCCCTTTACTTCCGCCTCACTCTTAAGGAATTGAAAAGACCTTAGATCCTTAACTTCAATACCTCTATAATCCAGTTCTTTAGTCCAGCTCCTAAAGAATTTCTTTCCAACTATCTCATCTAAAAATCTATATGAGAAAGTCCGAAGCTCTCCTACAGCTTTCAACTCATTCCATAACACCTGCTTAATCCCCTCTCTTCCTGAATATGACCTAACTTTGCTTGGGAGAGAGGAAAGTTTAACCTCCTCAACGGCTTTAATAAAAGGGTTTAAGTTTTCAGAGACATATGAAAGGTCCTCTACCTTTTTATGCGCCAACCTTTCAAGCGAATCAATTTCAGAAATGCCAAGTAGCTTTCTATTTCCTAATATTTTTTCAATAACTAACCCTTTTGAGATCATTCCATATATATCTCTATATAATCGAGTTCTTTCTATTCGCGTTGTGCGAGAGAGCTCAAGAATAGTCTGATCACCCTTTTCGAGCAACGAAAGATATACATTAATTTCAACTAACGACAGCCCAAGCTTTCTTAGATAATTTTTTACAGATTTTTCATTCATCATTTGTGCAAATTTTACACAAGTTACGAAAAAGAAACAAGAAAGAGATAATATATCAATGAAAAATCGAATCATTGAAATCCTAAAAGAAAATTTATATATGACAATTGCGACATCAGACAGCAATGGAAACCCCTGGATATCAAATATATATTTCGCTTTTGACAGCAAAATTAATATCTACTGGTACTCCCCGAAAGAAAGCAGACACTCAAATTACATTAAGGATAATCCTAATATAGCCATATCTATTTTCAATTCAACATCCAAAGGTGAGGATGTAAAAGCATTATATATAAAAGCAAAAGCACAGGAGATAACCAACAAGAATAAAATTCTAAAAGCATTAATCCCATACGGTGAGAAGATGCTTAAAACAGGATTTATATCAAAAGAAAATCTCAAATCATTCTTAAAAACACATATCAATTTTCAAAATAAATCTCCGTTAAGAATGTACAAAGCGATACCAAATGAGATTTCACTGCTTGCAGACAGTAAAATGTACAGAGGCCTCTATATAGATAGCAGGATAGTTATAAAAGAGGATTGACACTCCCCCACCCCCTTATGATACCTTGGATTTCATCTCTACCCGTAGGGTGAGATAAAAAAACAATATTTCCAAGGAGAAGAACGATGTCAGACATACCCGCAAGCTTCCCCACCCCAACAGAGCCTGCTCTAATTCCCTATACTGAAAAAGTAGAACAGGAATTAAAAGAGATTGGTGAAAGGTCCGCCTTTCATGGGAAAACCCCTAGAAGGGAGCCCATAAAAGAGGAAGAAGGTCCGAATCTATTAGTAACAATCCTGCTTGGTACAGGCATTTTGCTAATAATTATTGGGTGCATAACCATATTTGGGGTATAACTTTCTTCTTGGGGGCCTAGAGCCTATGCAAATGATTTTACATCAGCATAGGCTCTAGGAGAAAGTTCTTTTCTTATGACTAGAATTGACTATATCTTGCTGATATAATATGCTTACAAGCGTGCCGAAGTAGCTCAGTTGGTCAGAGCAACTGTTTTGTAAACAGTAGGTCGAGAGTCCGAATCTCTCCTTCGGCTCCAGTATGCAGAGGTGGCGGAGCGGTCAAACGCACTTGACTGTAAATCAAGCGCCTTCGGGCTACACAGGTTCAAATCCTGTCCTCTGCATACTGGAAAAAGCCCCAAAATACTTATGCAAGAAAACTATGACAAGCAACGGATCACCACTACCCGCAACAGAAACCCGATGGAATGAAATTAATGGCGCTGTAGAAATCGACGCAGGAGAAGTTTGGCCAGGAGTTTTAGTACGGATAACTGATGGCAGATGCTTTGAAGTAAGTAAAATAGAAGTTTCAGAAGGGAATCCGCCATTTCTAACCGGAAGGAAACTTCTCCCGGATGGAGAAATGATGGCATTCTTCAATGAGATATCCGATACAGAAACCGGATTCTCATCAGACTTAGTAATCCAAATCTCCCCAATACGATACTGGCTATAGCTTGCGAGTCACCAATATATGGTATAATGTACCTGTACTTGGCGAAATAAGTGGGTGTATATATAAATAAAAACATTTCCCTATTTACGTAAGTTACGATATTTAATTTATTTTATTTATACATATGTCCATGAAATTATACTTGGGCAATCTTCCATATTCTGCAACTGAAGAGGACTTAAAGACCCTTCTCGCTGAGTATGGTGAACTAGAGGAAGTCGTTGTTATCAAGGACAAGTTCTCTGGTCGATCAAAGGGATTCGGTTTCGCAACCTTAGTAAGCGAAGAGATGGCACGAAAAGCTATCGAAGAGCTAAACGGTAAGGATATGGACGGTAGAAATATCGTTGTAAACGAATCAAAGCCAATGGAAAGCAGACCACGAAGAGATTTCGGAGGAAATAGAGGTGGTTTCGGAGGAAGAAGAGACGACAACAGACGATCTTACTAATCCAAATTCCTAATATTGGAAATTTAACAAGGGCAGCAATGCCCTTGTTTTTATTAATCGACCTAAAGTAAAATAAGCCCATGAAAGGAAAAATAGTCCTCTGCTCCAACTTAATTGATAGACATTCTAAAGAGGAGTTCGAAAAGTTTCTCGGACGCAAAACAGATGGTATGAAAGTGCTATTTATTCCAACAGGCGGAAACCCTGAACCGAATCTAACATGGATAAAAGAAGACTATTCGATAATAGTTGAGGATTTAAAGGTAGATATCCAAGCCTACGATATTGAAGATATGAATGAAGGCCAAATAAGAGAGCTAGTACCTCAATTCGACATGATTTGGATGAGCGGAGGAGTCACCTCATACTTAATGAATGCTGTAATTAAAACAGGATTCAATAACATCATGAAAGAAGTCATTGAAAATGACATAGTTTATGTAGGAAGCAGCTCAGGCGCAATGATTCTTAACCCCACCCTTGATGTCGCCGCTTGGTACATAGGCGAAGAAGATTCAGAATCAGCCGGAGTAAAAGGTTTAGGCTATACAGACTATTATGTATATCCTCACTATCATGAAAATCTCAAAGAAGAGATTATTAAGCGGAAAAATTTCACCGCCCCACTCTACCTAATGAAAAACGAACAGGCCATATGTATAGATAATGGTGAAATCACATACCTAGGAGGTAAGCCGGAGATTGTATAGAACGGGTTGTACATAAACCCATTTCCTAATATAATAACCACGTAGGCTGAATTAGCTCAGTTGGTAGAGCATTCCCATGGTAAGGGAAAGGTCCCGAGTTCGATCCTCGGATTCAGCTCCACTTAATACATTTTCATTTCGGTAGTATAATTAGAAGTATACTTTAATATCACTATTAATGATTCCTTTTAAAGGAATTGAAAACAGGGCTGATATTGCTGACCTCAAGCCAGGCAATAGAGTATTGATAAAAGGAGAACACGATCTAATCATAATTGGCCTTTTCAATGAGAGAATTGACGAAGATCTTTCACTCGGAATATGCTATATAATTTCCTCTGATAACAACTTAAAACCCTTTCTCATAGATCTAACACATAGAATGAGAGTTTCAGGATTAACTACACAGGTATGGGATCTTGAAAAAGATATACCCACAGATGAGAAGCTATTCCTTAGAACAATACTAGCTGCGTCGATACCAAGAGCAATAGATAGCCAGCTTGCACTTAACTTTGTAATGGATATCCTCCCCTCTTGTATCACTGAAGATTTAGAGCTTTAAGACATGGTAAATTTGCTGGATACTGATATAATGAAATAGTATTTGACCGTAAAACTAATTTCCCATATAATCATTAGACTAAAAACTTCTAAATTTAAATCCCTTAGAAATGGCAAAAGTTAAAAGAAATATAATTGCTATGAAATGCGAAGAGTGTGGGAACAAGAACTACACTATGTATAAGACAAAGAACGTTAAGGAGAAGATCGTTAAAAGTAAGTTCTGTAGCTTCTGCAAAAAGCACACAGATCATAAAGAGACAAAAGCCAATTAGAAATATAAGCTGGGCCCATAGTTTCAATTGGTAAAACAACGGTCTCCAAAACCGTATTTTCCCGTTCGAGTCGGGATGGGCCTGCCAAATTTAATAGAAAAATAAGAATGTTGAAAATAGTAAAAGAGATTGGAGTGGAGCTTAAAAATACTTCATGGCCATCTAGGAAAAATCTAGCAATGTTAGTACTGTACACCATAATCGTTTGTGGTATAATCAGTCTGCTAATCGTAGGATTAGACATTTTCCTTCTGAGAATAAGAGATATAATTTTGTAGGGATATTTGCATGGCAAAGAAAGTTAAAAGTGAAAATCCAAACCTGAAGTGGTACGTTTTGAACGTACAGTCAGGTCATGAAAATAGTATTGCTAAAGCTATACAACAGCGAGTAGAGGCAACTGTAAGTCAGGACAAAATATCTGACGTACTAATCCCAACCCAAAAGAAAATTGTTGTAAAGGGTGGAAAGCAGAATATCAAGGAAGAAAAGATTTTCCCAGGCTATGTCCTTATAAAAATGGATCTCAGTGATGAAACATGGAGCTTAATTGCCAATACCGAGGGAGTAAAGGGATTTGTTAAAGTAGACAAGTTCCCAAGGCCTCTTCCTGAAAACGAGGTAAAGGCAATAATGAAGTTCATGGAGGTAGAACAACCTACATATCAAACTTCATTCAGCGTTGGCGAAGCCGTTAAAATTAACGACGGAGCATTTGCTGACTTCATCGGTAGTGTACAGAGAATTGACGAAGCTAAGGGTAAGATTACAGTATTAATCTCATTCTTAGGCCGAGAAGCACCTGTAGAGTTAGAATTTTCACAGGTAAGTAAAATAAAGTAATTAAACGATTAACATGGCAAAAAAAGTAACAAAAGTATTGAAATTATTGATCCCAGCAGGAGCTGCTACCCCAGCACCACCTATTGGACCAACTCTTGCCCCTTATGGAATCAGCACCCAGCAGTTCTGTCAGGAATTCAACGAGAAAACCAGAGAGAATAACGGAGTATTAACTCCAGTAGTTTTGAGTATCTATGAGGACAGAACCTTCTCATTCATAACTAAAACTCCTCCAACATCAGAACTAATCAGAAGAGAAATCAAAATATCCAAGGGATCACCAAAACCAAACCTACAGAAGGTTGGAAAGATCTCAATGGACCAAATTAAGAAGATAGCAGAAACAAAGCTTGTAGACTTGAACACTAAAGATATTGACCAGGCTGCCAAAATCGTAGAAGGAACCGCAAGGCAGATGGGCGTAGAAGTAATTAAATAAACTTACATAACTATTAACTAATATGGCACGCAGAGGAAAGAAGTACGTAGCAGTTGCAAAGAAAACTGACAAGAAAGAGTATTCACTAGAGCAGGCTATTAAATTAGCAAAAGCTGCTTCATACAGTAAATTTGGAGGTTCAGTAGAACTTCACTTAGCTGTAAACCTTCCTAAGGACAAGGATGCAAAATCAATTAAAGGAGCAGTCTCCCTCCCCCACTCTGCTACCAAAGAAGTTAAAATCTATGTATTCACAACACCTGAAAATGCCAAGTTAGCACTGGAAGCAGGCGCTGACAAAGCTGGGTTGGAAGAACTCGTAAAAGAAGTTCAGTCTGGAAAGATCAACTTTGACGTTGCAATTGCAACTCCTGATGTTATGGCTAAAATTGCAATTTTAGGAAAAGAATTAGGACCAAAGGGATTAATGCCAAACCCAAAGACAGGAACAGTAACAACCGATGTCGCAAATACGGTAGCTGAGTATAAGAAAGGAAAGATGACATTCAAAGCAGACGAGAAAGGCGGAATCCATATTTCCGTAGGAAAAATGAATCTAGAAGATGCTCAGATTGTTGAGAATGTTAACGTAGCTCTAACAGCAATCGAGGAAGCCCTCGGAAAACAGATCTCTTCAATTGTACGAGGAAGTCACCTCGCTCCAACAATGGGTAAAGCAGTAAAGTTCAAGATTGTAAGGGAGTAAAACCAAGGTTTTGACTTAATAAGGGGCAGAAATGCCCCTTTTTGTTTGACATATAAACTACAAATATAGTATCATCACTTTGTCGAAGAAACATGGTACAAAAATAAATCCATGCGAGACAAATTACATTTCTAAAATAAACTAATATAAATATGTCAAAGAATAGAGCTCAAAAATCTGAGTTGCTCTCTAAGTATGTAGACATGCTTAAAGGAAACGCAGGTTACCTACTCGTAGACACCAATGGATTGGATACCCTAACCATCACCAAATTCAAGATGGGATTAAAGGAAATTGGTGCAGACTATGCAGTAGTAAAAAACTCCGTCTTTAAGATTGCTCTCCAAGAGACTAATCAACCTGTACAAACACAGGATTTCGACGGACCAACAGCTGTAATCAGCTATAAGGAAGACCCTACAGCCGCAGCAAAGTTAATCAAGGAAGTACAGAAAGAAACCGAGAAACTAAGCGCACGTGCAGGAACCATTAACGGTGAATATATCGATGCAGAAAAAGTAATGCAGTTGGCAGACATCCCATCAAGGGAAGTTCTCCTTGCCAAACTTCTTGGATCCCTCAACGCTCCTCTATCTGGCGTTATGAACGCCATTACAGGTAACGTACGAGGCTTTACTATGGTACTTAGACAGCTTTCAGAAAAAGAAGCTAAGTAATAAATATTTAATTTAATTAAAAATTTTATAGCAATGGAAGAGACAAAGAATTTGCCAAAGCTTTCAGCAGAAGCACAGAAAGTTCTCGAAGCTGTTGAGAAAATGACAGTATTGGAACTTGCTGATCTCGTAAAGGTTATGGAAGACAAGTTCGGCGTAAGTGCAGCAGCTCCTGTTGCAGTAGCAGCCGCAGCTCCAGCAGCCGCAGCAGATGTCGAAGAGAAGACAATGTTCAACATTGTTCTTCAGGACGCAGGTGCTAACAAGATCAACGTCATCAAGGTAGTAAGAGAACTTACTGAACTTGGACTCAAAGAGGCTAAGGATCTTGTAGACGCAGGTGCAGGAACCGTAATCAAGGAGAACGTCCAGAAGGATGCAGCTGAAGAAGCAAAGAAGAAATTTGAAGAGGCAGGTGCTAAAGTAGAACTTAAGTAACCCCTACTCTATTTCGAAACTAAAAGACCGGAGAAATCCGGTTTTTTTTTACTTCACACAAATTTCACATTCCCATGTTAAAATATGAGCATAAGATATCAATACTACTTAATGAAAACGATTGTACCAATAGCTATAATCACCGCAATAATAGTTGCAGTAGTAGTAGCTATGAACACTCCTAAAACAAATACAGATAGCACCGATAATAATCAATCGGACTCTACATCGCAATGCATCATAACTATCCAAGGGGAGCAATATGATGTAACACAATTCCAAAACCTCCACCCAGGAGGAAACATATTCAGATGCGGAACAGATATGACCTCCGACTTTGAAAACCAACACGGTAACGATTTAGACCGAATTAAACCTTATAAAATCAACTAAATCCCCCTACTCTCTTATATTGAAAAAATGTTGTCCGGATGCTATAATCACCACATTAAGATCCTCTAATTGCCCTAGGTACAATACCTAGAAAATCATATAAGTTTGATCCATAAAAATATGTCAGAACTAACGCAGTGGCTACTTTCCCATGGTATATCAATGGCAGTATTAGAAATAATAGTATTCATCCCAATCCTAGCCACCCTCGTAAACCTATCAAGATATTTCATTGGGTTTAAGTCCTTTGGAATATATGCACCAGTAATCCTAGCCTTGGCATATCGCTATACAGGACTAAGATATGGATTGATTATAACCCTCCTCGTAGTTATAGCAGCCTTTATTGGATACTCAGTACTTAAAAGAATCAGAATGCACTATCTTGCCCGCGTAGCGATTAACTATGTAATAGTGGCTCTAGTAGTTGTATTTGGAATCGCCACCTTTGATAGCCTTAACCCTCTTGGATTTGATAATTTTGAAAGCGTAAATCCACTAGCTCTAATATCGATTGTTGCCCTCTCTGACTTCTTTATAAAGATGTATGTAAAAAAGAGCATCACTGCAACCGCACGAGTACTTTTGGAAACAGTTCTAATCGCTGTAATCGGATGGAGCTTAATCTCCGCCCAATCCATGATCGAATACCTTGTGAACAATCTATGGATGCTCGGAGTCTTCCTAATCCTAAATCTAATCATCGGAAGATATACAGGGCTAAGGATAAAAGAGTACTTTAGATTCAGCTTCATCATTAAAAATGAAAATAAGTGATCTCTTTCGCCTCAATAAAGAGGTATTAGGAATTAACAGCCGAAATCAATTTTTCGTCAGAGAATATAATCCTATCGCAGGTAAGCTTATTGCTGATAACAAGATAATCACCAAGAGAGTTTTAGCAAAAGTTGGAATAAAAAGTGCAGAGCTATACAAAGTAATCAGAACAAAAAAACAACTTGAATTCCTAGACTGGAGTTCACTACCAAAAAGCTTTGTACTTAAACCTAACCAAGGAACTCACGGCAACGGAATTATAGTCTTCTACGGAAAGAAGAAAGGAGAGTACGAGTGGATTAGACCAAACGGAACCACAATGACTCAAACCGACCTAATCCTCCATATAGAAAGCATCCTGGAGGGAAGATTCTCAATGGGAAATAGAAATGACATTGCCATTATCGAAGAACGAATCAAGATAGACAACGTCCTCAAACCGTTTACATACAAAGGAGTACCTGATGTAAGAGTAATTGTGTTTAATAAAATCCCAGTTCTAGCAATGCTCCGACTCCCAACCAAACGATCAAACGGAACGGCAAACCTTCATTCGGGAGCTATATGTGTTGGAATAGATATAGCATCCGGAATAACAAGAGAAGGAATGTATCTAAAGAAAAGTCCGCTAATCGAAGACACATACACCGCAACAGAAACAACTTTAGACCTCGAAAATAACCTTCCTATAATAGGAATCCAAATTCCTTTCTGGAACGAGATCCTTGAAATTGCAGTTAAATCTCAACTAGCCAGCGGATTAGGTTACATTGGGGTAGACATTGCAATAGATCGAGATAACGGGCCGATGGTTCTTGAAATTAACGCAAGACCAGGACTAGGAATTCAGGTAGCTAATAGAATTGGGCTTAGATCCAGACTAGAAAGAGTCAAAGGCATTGAAGTAAAAAGCATGAAGCACGGTATTAGACTTGCTAAAAACCTCTTCGGAGGAGAGGTTGAGGAAGAGATTGAGAATATCAGTGGTAAAACAGTCGTAAATTTAATAGAAAAAGTAACCCTCTTCCATAAAAAAATAGAAACAAAACCCCTTAAGAAAAAAGCAAAAACCATTATTAAAAAGGACTTCGTAAAAGCGATGCTAGATACGGGAATAATAACTTCACGTATCGACTGGGGAATTGCATCAAGAATTGGGTACTTCAAAGCGTTGGAGTTCTTCAAAGGTCTTAAAATACCATCCTCCTTCCCTACCCTTAAAGATGCACAAAACTATATCGATAACCTAGAAGCAGATAAAATATCCCATCCCGATATAATCCGTCTGGCAAAGGTAAATGATGAGGAAGGAAACCATATCCTTCCAGTAATTGAGGTAGAAATGAGGATTGCTGGAGAGGTAAAAAGAATTGAAATGATTGTAAGTACACAGAAAGCAATGATATATCCAGTGTTGATTGGTAGAAAGGATCTTAAAAATTATCTTATCGATACAAGTAAAACTTTTACAAAATAATTTAAGTATACCGTTAAATGCAGAAAGACTACTTAAAAATAGCGGGCAACGTACACCTGGCATATTACGTGGAAGCTGCCGATGAGCTAGGAATAAAATACGAAATCATATTCCGTAATTTAACGGCAAGATTTGAGGCTGACGGTAAACACTGGTTTATTAATAACACCGCCCTTCCAATCACAAACGCCCCAAGCGCACGACTAGCAAGAGGAAAACATCTAGCAAACGCAATACTAACAAAAGCAGGGATACCTGTACCTAAACAGCTCAAAGCACAGAATTTGGAAGATGTAATGAACTTCTTCTATGAAAATAAAGAGATAGTTCTTAAACCATCTCAAAACCTTGGGGGAAAAGGAATCTCAATCCTCCCTTCAACCCCTACTGATGTAAAACAGGCCTATGAGTACGCCAAAGATCATGATAAAACCGGAACTGTACTAGTAGAACAGTATATCCACGGTGAAAACTACCGAATTTTAGCAATTAGAGATAAGGTAGTAGGAGTAGTAAGAAGACTACCTGCGACGGTTGAAGGCGACGGAGAAAAAACAATAGCCCAACTTATCGAGACAGAAAATATCGAAAGAAAAGCCCGTTTCCTTATGCCAATACCTGTAGATGAAGAGACCGTAAAGCACCTCTCTCACAAAGGTCTCACACTCGAAAGCGTCCTTGAAGAAGGTAAAAGCTCAACCGTACGATCTAACACAAATCTAACAACTGGTGGAACAACCGAAGAATGCAGCAACATTATGCATCCATACTACGAAGATTTAGCGCTTAAAACTCTTAACGCTTTAGGGTTAGAATTCGGAGGAATTGACTTAATAACCCAAGATATTACACAACCAGCCCCATGTGCTATTAATGAGGTAAACTACAATCCAGGCTTAAGATTACACTATAAAGTAGACAAAGGAGAGGTGAAAAAAGTTGCAGTACCTATAATGGAATACATTAGAGACAGATACACCGGAAAGAAGTAACCTTTACCCCCTACTCTATTGGGTGTAAAATTTCCTAGCTAAGATATGAATCCACTATCATGCACACTAACTACTTCGAAGTAGAAGCAAATTCAAACTACGAACTGGGTGAAAAACTTGGAATGATATTCAAGGATAAGCTTCATAAGGATATTGCGACAGCCCAAGCGAGTTCATATTGGGAGAGAAGATCGCTAGAGGCCTTAAAATATTTACAACCGACCCAAAATACCTTCCCTCACTATATTGAAGAGCTACAAGGCTATGCAAAGGCGGCAGAGATCCCCTTCAACGACCTTTGGACCTTGAGCCTGGAAGACGAAGTGTATTTCGAGGATAAGTGCACAACTTTCATAACAAACAAAGGACTCCTAATTGGCCACAACGAAGACCAGGGAGGGGCGACAGAGAGTGTGTGCGTTCTTAAAAAGACTATCAAAGAAACAACCATACTAGAACTGTATTATCTTCATACATTGGGGGGAAATGCTATTTCAATAAACTCGAATGGATACATACAAGCTATAAACTCGCTTAGTCAGACTGATAAAAGATTGGGAGTACCAAGGAACGTTATTGCCAGATGGGTTTCAGAAACCTCCTCTGTAGAAAACGACCTCGAGACATTGAAAGGAATAGAAAGAAGTTCAGGTTTCGGGCACAACGTAGTTGATCGAAACGGTAATGCGTACAACATTGAGAGCAGTGCAACCGAATTGGATATGCAACAAGTTGACTCTCCGTACGTTCATGCAAACCACTACCTCAGAAGTTTAAAGAAATACGAAGCCAATCATGGATCGACATATACCTTTAACAGATATGAGTGTGGAATCAACTTGATAAAAGATAATATGACAACGCTTCAAATGCAGGATCTTCTTAAAAACAGAGATACTGGTGAAGCATCCAGCATATTTAACAGCAGAACAGTTGGAAGTATGATTGTGGATTTAGGGAAAAAAGTTGCATATATCTGGCTAGCAAGAGAAAATGAAAAGGGATGGATTGAATATAATATAGATTTTATTAAATAGCATGAAAGTAACAGTACTACAGGGAGCCAACCTTATAAACCCAATAACAACAATAATAATAGGATGCGACAGTACTCCTAAGACCGATCACATAGAAGATGTCAAAAACCTTCATCCAGTCTTTATGGAGGACTATAAAGTAGAAGGAAACGATATACATATCCAATCAAAACTCCCTCATCTTTGGAAAGAAGCTGCCGTTGCAATAAATAACTACTCAACAGGAGAATGGACTTATGATCTAACGAAAGGATTCCTCTATGAGAATCTAATCAAGAAACAAATACTTTCCATGTCTACTATCCCTATTCTACGCGCCGCCCATGAGTTGGGTTACGAAACTACCCAATACTTTATAGAAGAAGGCTTTACACCAGAGGGAGTACTAAAAAAGTATAACCGATACTACGGCGTTGGAGCTGGACAGGAAGTTGAGACCGTAATATCAATTGCCAGCAGTCAAGATTCAAACCTAGCCAAAATGATTCAGGAGGATAAATGGCTAACCAACCTAATGCTGGATAGACTTAAACTTCCAATCGCAAAGTGGCAACTAGTTGAAAACAGAGAAACTTTGAAAGAACTACATGAAAGTTACAGAAAACCTTATGTTGTTAAACCAGTTGGATTAACAGGAGGACATGGGGTAACTACAAATATAAATACCCTAGAGCAAGCATACGCCGCCTATGACACGGCAATGGTTTCTATTGAATCAAAAGAACGCAAAGACTGGCAAAAAAAGATTATGGTCCAAGAACAAGTCGCAGGAGAAGATTACAGGATACTAGTTATCAATGGAAGAATGGAGATTGCTACCAAAAGAATCCCTGCATTTGTCGTTGGTGATGGTGTAAGTACAATAGAGTCACTGATAGAAAATATAAACAAAGATCCAAGACGGGACACAACAATACCCACCCATATTCTCAAGCCGATAATAATTGACGATCAATTAACAACCTTCTTGAAAGAACAGAATCTGGATGTAAAATATGTACCTAAGAAAGACGAAAAAGTTTATGTAAGAAAGGTAGCAAGCATGAGCCAGGGAGGAATAACCGAAGACTTTACCGACCAAGTAAATCCACAGATTCGAAGCATCGTGGAATCCCTTGCATCTTCAATACACGCCTACGCATTAGGGGTTGATATTATATGCCAGGATATCTCCAAACCATTAACATCTGAAAACGGATCAATTATAGAATGCAACACCATGCCTGAATCATACCTCAACGCATTCCCAGTAATAGGTAGGCAGTACCCCAACATTGGCCATATGGTTATAAAAGGCCTGCTGGACGGCAAGCCTAAGACAAAAAAAATGGTATTCATAGGTAGTGACGAGAAGAAAATCGATACTTTTATAAAACTAAATACCTCTACGAATGAAAAAGTTGGTATGTACAGACAAGGAAGTATATTCATCAATGGAGACCAGATAACATCTCAAATAGAAACGTGGAGAGCCGTAGAAGCCCTAAAACTAAATGCCTCCCTATCTGCCATAATACTTTGCTACAACGATTTTGATGAGGTAGAAAAGAATGGAATAGGTTTTGATCACGCAGATACAATAGGAGTTGATTCACAACTTGAGGGAGATAGTAGATTTACCTCAATCAATGGATTGATTAGCTACGGAGTGGTAAGGGAAGTAAAAACAATATAACCCTACTTTTTCTTAACAGAGTTTTTGATAAACTTGCTTAACTTCATACCTCCAAAGACCAAAGCGGCAAGGCCAATTGTAACTCCAGCAAAAACTAGAGTTCCCTTAGGAAGCTTTGCCATCTTTCCAACGTTATCAATCTTCTCAATATTACCAATATTTTCATCGTATTTACTTAAAAGATAGGTTTGTCCTGGGAAATATGGGAGCTTAAGAATCATCTCTCGAATCCTTTTTGAACTACCCACCCTACTCTCTTTGCTCAAAAGATATTTCTCATACAATCCAAGAGTTCTGTTTGCAATATTATCCCAATCTAAAGTGGAAACACGTGATCTAGCAGATCTAGAAAGTTTCCCATACTCCGCGGAACTAAGCTTAGAGATGGCAACCACTGCCTTCGCAAAATCCTTTGGAGTAGTATCTTTATCCAACCACATACCATTGCTCTCGTCGATAAGCTCGTCAATAGTTTCGTTAGACAATCCCACGACAGGTCGACCTGAAGCAAGGGCTTCTATAACAGAAAGGGCCTGAACTTCGGCAGTGGAAGCTGATACAAATATATGAGATCTTTCTAAGTAAGCAGGAATCTCAGAAGGATCAACCCCTCCTGTAACAATAACATTCTTATACTTTGAAGCCAGTCTTTTAAATTTTTTAGCATATTCATCAAAAAGAAATCTTCCTACAAGAGTAAGTGTAAAGTTTTTGGGAAGATATTTCATGACCCTCAACAAATATTCTTGATTCTTTCTTATTGTAACAGACCCAACAAAAATCAAATTAATCTTTTTACTCTTAATATCAGCAAGTTTCAGAGATATAAGACCCTTCAAAAACCTACCGTTTGGGATTATATCCATATTTCCTGAGTAACCATACTTTCTAACTTGGGAATTAGCAATTTCATTCAAAGCAATCACTGATGTACAATTATTCAAATACCCTAGGAAATATTTTTTAAAGATAGCCTCATCCATCATTTTATACACAAAAGAATCCCCAGAAACCTCAAAAAACTCTGATATCCTTGAAGGCAAAACATGAGTTGTATAGAAATAAGGGATATTATGATTCAAAGCCCAAACTTGACCAATAAAAGGAGCTAACCACGCACTATGTGAGTGAATTACATCAGGCTTAAACGAGTCTAGGAAATCAAAGTAGAACTGCACGGTAGCAGGCGTAAAGACCCCTAACTCTCCTCCTGTATACTCACCTCCCTCAAGACTAACTTTCAAAAGACCATCTTCATGATAAATACGATTCTCCTTACCTGTAAATATAATAGCGACTTCAGCATACTTAGACATCGCCACTGAAAGCTCCATCGCAACTCTCGTCTCCCCCCCCAAGGTACTTTCAGTTCCAGCTGCCAGATAGACAATTTTCATGAGGAATTACTTAATAAAATCTTTGATAACATTGTAAGCCTTCTCAGGCTCGAAAGAAAGATGTCGATGACTATAACCATCAACAACGGATGGTTCAGTGTTAAACATATCAGCTATCTCTTCACTAAACTGTCGGAAGTACCAAGGTTCATTCCGGTTATAGATAACTAATGGCTTTCCACGAAAACCCTCTAGACTCCTTACATCAATGTCCTTTAGCGTAAACATAGGTGTAATTGCACTATCAATATCTCCCTTCATTGCATCAAAAAAAATGAGCCTCATATAATACCAACCCTTTAGTAAATATGGAGGATTAACAAATAGTTCAATAAAGTATGACATCTTTACAAAAAACTTCAGGTACGACAAAGACCAACCTCTACGTTTAAATACCTCAAATATCTTAGTATTCTTTTTTAATTTTGAATCCAATTCAAAAATATTCTTTCTACTATGAAACCCGGAGACCAAAATAAACTTATCAGGAGTGATACGCTTCTGGGCAAGTAAATGAAGTAAAAATGTAGCCCCAAGAGAGTATCCGAGAACATTGTAGACCTTAATATCAAAACTTTTTATGAATTTTTCAACGATATCGATATAGTTATCAAAATCTTTATCGACCAATAGATCTTTACTTCTCGCTCCCCAACCTGGCAAGTCGACCGAAATAACCCTATTACCATCCTTAACCAACATTTCTCTCAAACCCTCGAAGGCCACACTCGAAGCTGCCCAAGGAGGAATAAGAAAGATGGTATTCCCCTCCCCTTCGTCTAAATACGGTAGATTAACACCACCTACATCTAAATATTTGTAACCCATGGGTATCAGTATAACACAAAACAACCCGGTCTTTGGTATAATTCATCAATAAGATTAGTATAATAACAGATGAACTATCTCATACTTGATAAAAGACAGCGCGTTGAGACCAAAGGTAAATACTCTTACGTCCTTACCAGGCTAATAGAAGAGATGGAAGCCATGAGTATACCCTACACAATTGCATATAACGAAGAGATTGAAATTGAGATGACAGAGGGAGGGACCAAAATATATGTACAAGGGGTACCAATCGAAGAATTTTCACATATATTCTTCCGAGGAATGAGGCTAGACAAGCCTTTAGAGTATGAAACAAGAAGAATCATCGCCGACTATATCGATCAATACAATCTAAACAATCCTCAATCACCAATAAAAGTCCAGAACATCAACTCAATTAAAAAGCTAGACTATTACGACAAAATAGCGATTACCTACCTATGTGTAAAAAATAACATTGGAATCATAAACACCTACTACAGGCCTAGCATATCCAGGAACGTGAAACACGAGAAGATACAATTCCCTTCAATCGTAAAACAATAC
The DNA here is from genome assembly GCA_002335495.1 of Candidatus Dojkabacteria bacterium UBA2022. Taxonomy (GTDB): domain Bacteria; phylum Patescibacteriota; class Dojkabacteria; order SC72; family SC72; genus UBA2022. The sequence continues at coordinate 35,324 of DDBW01000021.1, forward strand.
GCAGGAGAGAACGATCTAAGGAATATTGACGGCAAGGACACCATCAAAAAGAATGTATACCTCCTAAACTCACACGAAGATTTAAATCAGGAATACTTAAAGGATAAAAACTTAGACGAGTATATTCTTCAAGAGTTTATTCAATCTGGTGAAGACTTCAGAGTATTCGTAAGCAGAGGAAAAGCTCTAGCAGGGTTCTCAAGAAGAGCCACCAAGAACTTTATAACTGTAAGTTCAGGAGAGTACTCTAAGGTAGACCTAAATGAGAGAAATGACCTCAAAACCTTCGCAGAGAAAGTAGCAAAAGTGTTCGAAGCCGATTTTATGGCAGTAGATATGATGATGAAAGACGGACAGCCAGTATTACAGGAAATCAGCTTCAATCCAGGCTTTAAAGCCTTCGAGACCAAGACTAATGGTGAATTTATTAATATGGCAAAGATAATACTGGAATCGATATAACCTAGATTCCAAGCTTTTTAAATATTTCGTTGAACTTATTAACACTAGGAACAAGCTTAGGATGAGGAATAAGTCCGTCCTCAACCCAAGAGACCTGCTTCATACTAATTTTACCAGCATAAAGCTTCTCATAAAGAGAAGAATCTTCAGCAATCGCCTTTCTAACCCTTCTATACCCCCTGAAATATACAACATCCTTATAGTACAGGCCCGGCAAAGATGTATCCCCCAACCCTCTTTTTACTCTATATGCAAAGTCAAAAGCTAGATTACTTGCCAAGAAAGATCTCATAGCGTTATACAGATCTCTGAAGCTAACATTCTCCCCCCAATATAACAACCAACTAAACGTAGCTTTCCTCTTAAGCGCATCGTATGTCAAGACATCCATCAATTCTTCATTATAAGTAGCTAAACCCTCTTCAATATCCTGATACTCTGGAAGATTAGGCTTATACAAAACTGGAACTCCTGAATATATTCCATTGTAAGACCTCAAAACATGCGTACCTATTTCGTGCACAATAGACTTTCTAAGATCCTGCTTTGATCTGGACATCTCCATAGACAAAAGAACTTCCTTCCTCTTTACACCTACTTTCATACCTTCATCCGCAATTCTTTCAGATTTAACAACATTCCAATCGTTCAAACCTAATTCCACCAAGAATTGCTTCATAATCTGTTCAATATCCTTGTAATCGAACTCCCTATCTCCCTTTTTCTTATCAACTAAACCATAAGAATCGACTTTACCTCTCAAAACCAAAGAGGCATTCTTAAACAACTTTGCAGATGGCCGTCCAAACCTGCTCCTTGATATCTCAGTAACAAGATCGTTCTCTCCAACCGCATTAAGCAATCTATCAACCTCAGCTTTTGATTCAATAAGCTTAAGATAGAACGACGATACTCTAGGATCAACGTCCGAAACCACATCAATATTTGCGAGTTCTTTAATAATCGAGGCGTTAGCATTCTTAACAGGCTTATACTTAAAGACCGGATTATATGTTTCAGAATCAAAAAACTTCTCTTTCTCCTCTGCCAAGTTAATTGGCGTGAAGACATAAGAGGTTGGAAGCTTTAACTGATCGAGTTTAGATACTATTTCTTCCTGAGTAACAATTTTCTTACCCTTCTTCCCGAATATAAGCATTTAAATATCTTTTTATATTATAACTACGATATTTTACCATCTTCGCCAACCAAGAGTCCAAGAATCATCCAAACCCATGGTGTTAAGAAAAAGTCATAGGTAACATTACCGGCAAAAAGAGCTAGAAAAATCGCCGTATAAAGGGCATTTCTATTTTCCAAAAGCTTCTTTACAAATGCGAATATAAAGAGGAGAAAAGGCAGTATAACAACCAACCCTCCTTCTGCCAGTAACTTTGCATAAACTGAGTGCGCAGTCGCAAAATCTACATTGCTATTTATATTACTCCTGTAATAACCTGGAAAGTTCCCTACTCCTATACCAAACAATGGATACTGCAAGAATATCTTTATAGATTGAATCCAATAGTTTAGGTGTTCAAAAGCCGAATAATCATTTAATCCAAGCCTGGAGAGTATTAAAGATAAGGGGGCAACTGAAAATAACCGATCCCTCGACCTTTTCTTAAATACTGTCTGTAAAATATAATAGCCCAATACAGTAACAACCAGAACAAGAAGTCCCGTCCTTGAAGCTGTAAGCATAAGAACGAAAAAATATAGAAGTAACGAAGGCAGTAACCACCAGCGTTTCTTCTCAAGGAATAGCTTTATTCCAATCGCAATTGCAATAACCATAAATACCGCGAACACATTTGTATCCACCATAAGTGAGCTAGGCCTAAGAAAGATTCCGATATCAGACGTTCTTATATTAAAACTCTCAACCAAAGCTAACCCGGCAGGATTAAAGAGATCAACAAAGTAACCTAAGTTCTGATTCACTCTATGATCCAACGCCTGAGTTAAAGCAATAATAGAGAGTAAAAGAGCGCTTACTATAATTCCATATTTAAAGTGATTTCGAACCGTTGGGAAAACCTCAAATATAAACAAGGTGAAGGCAAGAATAGAAACGATGAGAGCATAATATACAAACCCCATAAAACTCTCAAATACATCGACTCCAAACAGCGTAGATATTACAACGCCACCTAAGAAAACCAAAGCCGAATATAAAACAACTTTATACTTATATAGCAATCTTCTAGCAACATCAACTACGTTCACACCACTAAAATAGCAGAGATACGCAGTGACCGCCAAAACCATCAAATACATCAATACCCACAATAGTTTATTGAAAATACGTGGAGAAACATCTCCAATAAGTCCCTCCAACAAAACTGACAACCTAGGAGATAGCGCAATAAAAAAGAATATCGATACTAAGTATCCCATATTAATTTGAGATCTCTTTTGTAAATGTTCTCTCCCCTGACGCAATTAATTCCAAAGCAATACCAGTTCCCTTTGCTACACAGAATAGAGGCTCATCAGCAACATGAGCAGGAACACCAGTTGCTCTCGCAAACAATTTATCAAGATTTTTCAGCAATGAAGTACCACCACTCATAACCATCCCCCTATCAATAATATCAGCCGCTAACTCAGGAGGAGTCTTTTCAAGAACCTCTTTAATAGCAGAGATAATTTTAGCCAATGGCAATTTCAATGCCTCGGCGACCTCATTTGAATCAACTTTTATTGACTTAGGCATACCACCTGCAACATCTCGACCCTTTATTTCCATCTGCTTAGGATTTTCGACCTTAACCGCAGATCCAATCTTCATTTTTATCGCCTCAGCACTCTGTTCACCAATTAAGATACCTCTTTTCCTTCTCATATGAGCAATAATAGCCTCATTTAAAGCGTCTCCTGCTACACGGAGGGAGTTAAATTCAACGATTCCATCAAGCGATATAACCGCAATCTCAGCCGTTCCACCTCCCAAGTTAACAATCATATTTCCAGAAGAAGTTTCAATAGGAAGCCCAGCCCCCAAAGACGCTAAGACAGGCTCAGGAAGAAGATTAACCTTTCTAGCTCCAGCTCCTAAAGCGGCTTTAAGCACAGCCCTCTCCTCTACAGATGTAATTCCGGCGGGAACGCTAATCATAACCTCAGGCTTGAAGAACTTCGACGCTCCTAAAGCTTTATTTAAAAAGTACTTCAACAAAGCTTCTGTCACACGAGAGTCTGCGATTACACCGCTCCTTAAAGGTCTCTTTGCAACAATATTATCAGGAGTTTTACCAATCATCTCTTTTGCCTGCTGACCCACCGCAATAACTGTAAACTTGTTAACATCAATCGCCACTACGGTCGGTTCCATTAGTACAATCCCCTCACCTTCTACAAAAACAATGGAGTTTGCGGTTCCAAGATCTATTCCTACTTTTTTACCAAAAATACCCATAGCTGATTATATGATAAATATAAAAATAGAACCAACCTAAAAAAATACATTCTATGATATTGAAAACGGTTAGTATATAATTATTCAAATGGCCGGAATTGGATCCAATCAAAACCAAACTCCAGAAAAATATACTAGGTATTTTGCAGAGCTGGAAAGAATGACGTCTATTATGACCTCCATGATACCTCCGGAAGCGCCCATAGAAGATCTTGCAATCGCGACAGGATATATCCTTGAACCTAGAAAGCCTATCGTCGCATCGATGAGCTTAGGACTAATAGCCACAAATCATTCTCACCCTATTCAAATGAGATTCCAGCTAACAGGAACAGAGCTTGAGGTAAAAGAAGCCCCCGTGATGAACCCAAAAGATTATGAGGTTCTAAATCTTGAATACACAATACCTGGAGTTGAACATATACCTATTTTCGTAGGTCCTACAACTACAACAGTATTTATTGAAGGATACTCTAACACTTTCCCGAGCCCACATATCCTAAGTGCACTAAAAATGGTAGTTGCTGATCATCAATTTCAGCAGGAATCATTAACTCAAAGGAGTTCAGTACTCCAAATGCTATCAATTCTTACCGGCAGTAATTCAACTCCTCAATAACATCTAAAACTTACCTTTACTGTAGAAAACCCCCTTTCCTTCTGAGTGAGCCAATAAAGTTGGGGTGCGATTCCTCTTATCCCCATCAGGCCCTACTGCCATATGATTGTTAACGTAAGGCTTATCTCTAACAATATAAACAACATTACTTCCACGATTTTCTTTAATTGAAATAGCAAGAGGGTGCAAAGCTCTATAAACTCCAAACATATTTCCAACCTTTCTCTTAGAAATAGGAACTGAATACTTCATCTCACTCCCATACTTCTCTTGATCAGATTCCACTGCGCTTGTGAATTCACCCTCGGGAACTATAGGGTTTAAATTCTTTCCTCCAGCAATGCAATCTTCACAAACTAATTTCTTAACCTCTTCATATCTGCTTCCCGAGCTAACATGACTTATTAAATAAATCTCTACATTACAGCCCACTTGAGAGACATACTTTCTAAGGTTACTCAGATAAATATTTACGTCTTTCTCTATTTGAACAATGTCACTCTGTGGCACTACTGTATCATCACCATACATATTCCTTGGATCATCATCCGTTATCAAAACAATTGGGCGAACAACTATTCCAATCGTTGCAAACTCATGAGAAGTGTAATTTAGATATTCCAAAAGTTTAGTTGTATCTTCGTAATCTTTAACCTTTCCACCTCTCGTCTCAACTCGATCTACACCAACAGAAGTACTAATTCTCAATCTATGCCTTCCATCATTATCTTGAAGCTGATTCAATCTCATACATTGTATTTTCACTAGATCTATCGGAGTTTGAAAAACAATAGCTTCGAAAAGGACTTTTTCTAAATCCCCATAAAATCCTTCCTCGTATTTCTTTTCACTATCTGGATTAGAAATCCTGTTTATAAGATCGGTTGATTTAATGAAAGTAATAAAGCGGTTTTGATCATACTCCACCGAGCAGTTTTCACAATACTTTATAAACCTGCTATACAATCTATTTACGTGTTTATAACGCTCGATCTGCTTATATATGTAATACTTCTCTTTAGAGGTATTATTGAAATACGACTCTAGATTTCTGCCAGCCTCTCTACACTCATCCGCAAATCCCATTGGCTGACTACCACTACCTATCAGGACTGAGAAAACTTCACCAACATCCATTTGAATACGATGGCTGACAAAATTTGCAATCAGTTCATTATAAAGCGTCAATCCACTTTGCATTTTAATCTGCCTTAAAAGCAATATCTTCTCTTCACCTTCTAAGACGTCAGGGCGTATTGAATCACCAAATATCTCTGACTCCGACATTGCAAGAATCTCTTCAGCGATCTTTAATGGTAGCTTTAGTTCTTGGGGACAGGTTAAAAAGAGATTTTCGCAACCCGGGATATTACCAAGGAGAGATTTGAAATCATCATTAGTAACGCCAAAGACAGTAGGTACTAGCTTTGAGCTCTTTATTATCTACCACTCTATTTTCCATTGTTTCTAACATCATAATTTATATCTAAATTGAAATATTGGTAGGCCGGACGGGAATCGAACCCGTAACTAAAGTTTTGGAGACTCTTGTTTTAACCAATTCAAACTACCGGCCCAAAAGGGATAACTTACATAAATGTGAAAGTATATACTCCCTCTAAATTGTTAGGAGTGCCGCCAGCAAAGAAATGTATGAATTAGTTTTTTATACATCGTTCGATTCTATAAGCTTATTTATCCCAACCAGTTTTTCAAACTTCTCTAGGGTACCTTGCACAACTTTTCTAGCTCGCTTAGTCCCTGTTACAAGAATCTCTTTAGCCTCATCAGGCCTATCCTCATAATACTTTCTCTTTTCTCGAATTGGTTCAAGAAACGTATTTAGGGCCTTATATAGTTTTTCCTTAACTTCAATATCACCAACCTTCCCTTGCAAATACCTATCCTTTAAGTCGGAAACCTCATCAACATCAGGATTGAAAGCATCATGATATATAAATACAGGGTTACCCTCTACAACACCTTTATCTGTAGCTTTAATTCGATTTGGATCGGTATACATCGACATAACTTTCTGCTTGAGAACCTCCGCTGAATCCGATAGCAGGATTGCATTATGTCCGCTTTTACTCATTTTCTCCTTACCATCAGTTCCAACTAATCTTGAAACCCTCCCTACTACACCTTTCGGCTCTGTGAATAGATGACCGTAGGCTTTATTGAAATCTCTAGCAATCTCACGAGCCTGCTCAATAACAGGAAGCTGGTCTTCTCCAACAGGAACAATATCCGCATTAAACTGGAGTATATCAACAGCCTGTAATATAGGATAGCTGATAAAACCTAAGGTTGGATCTAGCTTTTTATACCTAATCTCATCTTTAACGGATGGATTTCTCAAAGCCCTTGAATGCTTGACCATAGTTAAGAAAAATCCGTAGAACACCATGGTCTCTGGTATTCCAGATTCAAGATATATTGTAGATTTATTAGGATCAATTCCAACCGCAAGATTATCAAGAAATACATCGTAAACATTTTGGTTTATTAATTCAGATTTCTCATAATAATTTGCATAGGCATGATTATTTGCAAGAAGAATGTAAGTTTCATAGTCATCCTGCATCTTCACTCTATTCTCTAAAGTTCCAACATAGTGTCCAATGTGTAATCTTCCAGAAGGAGTATCTCCAGTCAAAATTCTTCTTCTAACCCCCGTCTGCCTTTTCTCGTTAGCCTCAGTTATATCCCCTACTTCATATCTCTTTACGAATAAAAATAAGTCCTCGCGGGCAATCTTTAAACCATATCCTTCCTTAGCGATACCACAGATTATCTTATCCATCTCCATGACCTTGCTATCAACAAGAATCTTAATATCATAGCTATCCTGCAACTCACCAAGCATCACTGGAGATACTAAACCGGCCTCAAATCCAAATTTATTTAAATCGCCTTCTGATGCAAAATTTAAACTTTTAGAATTTGTTAGTTTTTTAATAACCCCACTCTTAACATTTCTATCATCTCTCCTTAGTACAACAACATACTCATCTTTCTCATTTATAAAAAATAGAGTAGACATACCCTCTGAATATCTCATACCTGTAACCCTAACAAGTTCATCAACAGAACGGTTTTTTGCCGCCCTCTGATCGATCTCTTCATACTGTATTTTCCTTGCTTTTAACTTCTCTACAATCTTCTCGTATGTATTCATAGTATTTATGAATTAAAATAAAAAATCCCCATATAGATAGACTAACAACATTTACGCAATTAGTCTAACTATATGGGGACGAATAGATTTCGTGGTACCACCCCACTTTCATAGCCCTATATTTCTACAGGCCTACGCTTATCGACTTTATAAAAACATCGATTAAACATTTACAGTGTTTTACTGGCGCCCATACTTTACCTTTGTAGAATTTCTGTTTGCTGCTCCCGGGCCCATTCTCCCGATCAACGCATTTAATTATTCAATTGTAACAATATTATACCATACCCAATACCTTCATGTTATACTCTCAATACTATGACCAAGAAAATAATAAAAGCAATGAAAATTATCGCCCA
>DDBW01000009.1:0-17915 GCA_002335495.1 Candidatus Dojkabacteria bacterium UBA2022
GCTCTTCCGATCTGGTTTGATATTTTCCAGAGACTTTTAGATATTCGTACAACACCTCAAATTTTTCAACTAGAGTCTGTTCTTAATAATAACACTAGTATTAAAGATGTTGCGAGAATGTTTCCACAGGACCTATTATTGGTCGGTGGAGCTGTTCGCGATACCATTTGGGGGAAAAGAGTAAACGACTTTGATTTTAAAATTCATACTGATGTTAATACAGTTATAGATACGCTTGAGAGGCATGGATTTAGACTTAGAGACGATTATAATACAGCCCCTGGTGAATACTATATCAGTATTTTTCCTGGAGTTGTTGGTGTCAATATAAATGGTGTTGATATACACATTTCTACTGCCAGTAGTTTTGATTTGTCGGAAATGATTGCGAATGGTGATTTAAACTTTAATTGCTGTGCATATGATCCCCATTCGATGCAGATTGTTAACCCTGAAGTGGTTCGGCAGATAGCTGAAAAGGAATTAAGGTTTGCGAATCCTGCTAATGCGGTAATTAGTCCAACTATAATCTTTAATGCTTTAAAGCAAATTTCACGAATTCCTGATATCACGATCCCTGATGAGACGGATGCTATTATTAGATTTGCTATACCACAAGTCGTTAAATTCTTCTCTGATAATCCCCATATGCATTATCTCTTGAACTCTTTGATGGGTAATTTAAATACTTCAAGTGTATTAGAGTATTTTTCAGAGGAAGAAAAATATATTTTTAATTCAATTACGCAAAAACGTGAATTACTAAAAGTTGGTTCTCATGAATTTCATTCAATTGGAAAGGATTCTCTTGATCCAAATGATCATGCGGCTATCCTTGATCTTATGAAAAAGGGGTATGGAGATCATTTCGATGAGAATAAACTTTTTTCTGGGAACGTTGATTCCGTAATAATGAAAGTTTCAGATGGTGAAATTATATCTTGTACGACTGTGGATGGTGAACGATTGTATTCAGTTGCGGCAAAATCAGCTTTGGAGTGGGCTAGAGTTATTCAGGAGGCTTCTGCCCACAATTATAATGTGTGGGGTACAGTGGACGCGGGTAACACTAAGGTATTGGCTTTATGTCATTTAGGAGGATTAAAAATTGAGATGGATCCGCAGGTCGTAAATAAAATTCTGACTAATAATACAACAAAGTATAGAAATGGAGTTTGCATTGAAATTCGTAAAGGATTTCCTGTGTTTTGGAATCCTGAGTATCCCGATGATTATCCTCAGGTGCTTGTTCGTTCATAAATTCTGTTCTATAAGGATTCTCCAAAAATATCCAATAGATTTTTAATCAAATCATTAGAAGCATCCTCTATATTTTTATAAATGGTAGTTCCTGCTGCACCGGGGTGCCCTCCTCCATTTACACCGACCACTTTTACAACTTTAGTTAAATCATATCTAGTTTCATCTCTAGTTCTCAAACTAATCGTTGTTATATTGGGTTCTGCTTCTACAAGGCTGGCTACAATGTCCCATCCATAAACTGATCTTAATTTATCTGCAACTAAACCTTCCATTGCTTGTTCTATACTAAGTTTCTTTTCTTTTACTATCTCATAGGGTATTTTTGATAATACAATTTTCCCATTATGAAATCTTTGTATAGAAGATAGGGCTAGTCCCTGCATCTCAATCTCAATCGGCTCTTTACTATTTTCTATATCAAACACGGCCTTATGAAAGTTAGGGTTTATACTTGCGAGTTCTGACGCTACTTTTAATACTTCAGGTGTTGTATTTAAGTATTTAAACCCTCCAGTGTCTGCGAATAATCCTAGGTAGAGTGGAAGGGCGATTTCCTGAGAAATAGTATAAGTCCACTCTTTAAAGAGTTTGGTTATAATCTGGGTTGTAGATGCACTTGCAACGTCCAGTAAGTTAATGTCTCCAAACTCTGTATTTGTTTTGTGGTGATCAATTACGATAGTTTTCATGGTTTTTGGAAACTCAACTTCTGCTCTCTGCGTTATTTGTGACTTGGAAGAACTATCTAGAATTATGAAGAGGTCATAATCTACAGTATTTATATCTATATAACTTTTTGACTCTATTTCATTTTCGATATGTAGTGTATTTAGGTTTGTGGGGTATGACGAATCTCCTATTATCGCTGTCACATTTTTGTTTATATATTGTAGATATCTCTTCATTGCAATTACAGAACCAATACTGTCAGGGTCGGGATATGGATGACAATGTAACAATATATTAGAAGACTTCTCGATCTCTTTTTGTATTTGTTTTGCAATATTTGATAATTCCATAATATTGACAATTATATCAGGAATCAGGGGGGTATTACATTGATTGCTCTATAGTATTTAGTCCTCCCCCTATTATTTTATAACGATAGCTATATTTATTAAGAGTAAAGTTATATGAATTGGGAACTTGAAAATCAAGAATCTATAAACGAACTTGCAATGAGTACATCGATTTGAAGAGTGCCTCAGTAGTGTTATTAAATGAAAGTCTTTAACCTGTTAATCTTGCTATACATTCAGAAATGAACAAAACATACAACATTTTGAAAAGAGATTGTTAAAATGGTCTGATAATCCAGTTCTCGCATAAGCCGATTTTGGTTATAGGTATGAGTTACTTTTATTACAGAATTAGAAAGTGAAGGACATATTCCTGATGAAGATCTACTTGGTTTCTTGCATCAAACTGCAATCAAATACTTATTTTCTGAAATTATTGCTGAATCCAATATACCATTCTTTAATCCTGAAGTTGTTGTTACCAAGAGTCCATACAGAAGTATTGAGATATAGCTCTCTTATGAGTTTTAAGCTTTTTTGAGGTTGTGTAAACAAATATGCTTATAAATTCCTAATAATGTATAGAAATGCGTTGTTTCCTCCGACCTTACCCTCCCATAGCATTTCTACATCTCTGCCTGCGTCGGATAGTTTAGCAAGTACATTTTTTATGTGTCTTGAAGTCCAATTATTAAGCTCCAGCTTAGTACTGTCTTTCACGTATCTCACCACCACAGATACTTCCTCCGATAATCTCATATCTGCTTCAAACCATAGCGCTTCACCAATGTTTCTACCTCTATATTCTTTCTCATCCACATTTATGTCACTCTGCCATACCCCGAAGTCCAAATCGGCTATTATTTGTTTTAAATCATTTGGAGCGATCCCCCTATCTCCGAATTCGTACTTAATCTGAGATTTACCTACATATTTACCATTATCAGTTACAAGGGTATCAAATTCTACTCCATTAAAGGCAGTTTCGATTTTAAAATTGCTTAGTGGTAGATTTTCGTAGTTCATAATATGTTTTTTAATACTATGTTAATATTATACTATAGGACCTTGGTTGGATCAAATCTCAGATAACCCTATCGAATTGTATTATGCAACAGGTGACTAATTTTTAGTATCCTATTATTTTCCAATTTGATATAATCGCAAATAAATATTTGGTATTCCGTATATGTATTTGCCAGAAAATAGTGCCACTGCCCTTCCTGAAATAATACCAGAGGTTTTAGCCAGAATTGAAGCAAACGAAACTTATCATGCACAAATGTTTGAACTCCTCCTACATGATGAAATACTGCACCCTTTTTTCTCCCCAAGTACCCCCGGATACTCTTTTAGTACAATTTACCCTACGTTAAGAAATAAGCAGGTGTATTCAAATGAGGAAATTGCTCATTTGTTGGAATATCCAGAACTTGCTCGTAATCATGCAGATGCCCATCTGTTTACGGATCAACCATTAGAAATACTAGATGCTCTTGACGCAGAGAAATCAGTTCGAAGTATCGGATTTGAGAGTTTCTTTTTCGACAGATCACACCAGATTCGTCATCCTGACCTTTTCAATGAATTCTGTTATGTAGTTGGAACTATTGTGAATGTAGGTCGTTCAAAACCTCTTCCCCTGTCCTCTCTTGAATTAATTAGGCTTGGATGTGATTGTATTCTCAGTGGAAGCGGAATTCCATTGCAACCCCCTGAAGATAGGGTGGTCTTGTATGATGAAAACAGTCATACTTTTGAAAACAGTTTGAATGGATTTAGTATTGGTAACAGGAGGAGGTTAACTGAGGATAATGAAAATGTTGAGGACGTTAAATTTGTAGGTTTTAGGACAGGTTCGCTTCATTCATTAACCGATGCTAAAATTCCAAGAGGAGCTCGTAATCACCCTCTTGTTAGACCGAAAGTATTATTTGGATCTAAGGATGGAGAGTTTCTTGAAAGAATTGATCCGAAGGTTAGACAAGTTACCAACCTTGAAACCTTTCATCCAAAAAGCTTTACAGAACTTGTTCAGTGGTGGACACAGAACCCATCATACTTTAGCTTTACCACTGATAGGCATAGACCCTCTACCTACATAAATATGTTAGATACGAGATATGTATGGAAAGATATAAATTCTGTACTTCCAAAAGATTTAGACAAAAAATCAGCCATAAATACGGCTGTACATATTGTAGATATGTTTAATACTGTATTGGATGGTAAACCTGTGGAAACTCTTGTACCTAGGATTGTTGGAGATAGAGGGGTCTTAGATGCATATAGGAAGTTGGAGAGCTATAGAATTGATATTGTAAGAAAAGCTTTCTCAACAGTTACCGGGATGGATTTTAGAATCGTAGCTGAATATCTCGTTGATAATCTTGCCGGAAACCCTGAGGAACTTTCAGCTTTTATCAAGGACTTAGGATTTTATAGTGATGATGAGCAAGCGTTATTGTCTCTTCAGAAAGATAAAATGGTTGAAACAATAAAGAAGAAACTTGAATACTTAATAAGTGAGGGAGAGATGTTTAATGAGGATAGGATAAACCGTATAGATAAATATCTTACAGTGGATCAGAAAGATGGTTTGAAAAATTTGTTATTTGATAGAATCTTAAAATGTACCCCTGAACTCACTCAAAACGATATGGATTCACTTTACTTATCCTTAAGCAAAAGAAGTACGCTTCCTCCATATCTTTCGCTCTTTGTGAGGGATAGGACCAGTAAAGAATACAAATTTCACTTTACAGTTTTCAAATATCTGGTTGAGAACGGTAAATGGCCTAGCTTTTGGGACAGATCTGACGCTTCATCTAAGGCTAATGTCATAGAGTTAGAATCGACAATAGAATCTCAACTTAAAAGCTCTTCAGATCATGCTTACGTTATAAAAACTGTTGATGAAATTATTAATTACTGTCAGCGTCATAAAGACATTAAGTTATTCAAAGATGTGCTCGAGGACTTTGATATCTTTCAAAATGATATATTAACCCTTCAGAACCTTGAAAAGCTTTCAAACCCTAATATTCAAAACATTTGGAAATGGTTATTGTACTCACACTTTCTTGAGAATTGTATTAAAAGATTTGTAGAACCATACGATGATATTCTTCTTACTCAGATTGCTAAAGAGCAATGGAAGGAACTAGCTGCAACATATGGCTACAAAGTATTTGTTCCAACGTATAACTATGCCTTTAAGGATATATCGGCAGTTGGCAGGTATCGTGCTCAGGTCGTTTTCAACGAAATGTTTGATAACTGGGTAAGAAATGGACTTGTTAGTGAGAAGGAGTATGTTGAGGCCTCCCCTGTTGCTACTGAAGTTGAGGCTTCAGTCAAGCTGTCGGGTAATTTAAAGATTGATGAAGTAACTTCTGAACTACTAAGTTTGAAAGAATTTTTGAAAGGGATTATTAAGGATTCCGGGATCTTCGAAGAGAAATCTGTAGACACTATCCTATCTGAGATTGCATCTCAAATTCTAAACGGTCTTTTGCCATATAAAAGGAGTGATATGATTAAGTCTTTGAAGAGCATAAACAATTATCGTGATACGGCCGCCGATCCTTATGGAGATGCTAATGTAGTTGGGGAGATACTGTTAGGTAAACACCCCAGCATTGAGTCTAGTTTAGATTTCCTGACTGATTTACTATCATCAATGGAAAGGTCTGTTGTAAAAGATCTCATCAATTCCTCTGGTGCGTGGGACGTATTCTTTGCTTCAAGTAGTGGATCTTTACTATCAGCTGCTATTGCAAATAGGAATCTCTACTACGATAAGGTTAATACTACAGCTTTTACTGAAATTCTAACAAGAGTTGTAGTTTTATATTCAATGAAAGCTTGGTCTGATTCGGCTCAAAGCTATGCACGACTAAATTCAAATGAGATTAAATGGTCCCGTCCAAAGGTCCAAGACAAAGGGTCTAATTTGCAGGTTACTAATCTTGCTCCCTTTCACATTGTTGAAAGAGGGCGTAAAGAAGAGTCGCATCTTGAGAGCATTGGCCTTTCTTCAATCCTTTTGCAACCTGGTATCCCTGAAATATTTATTGGAGGAGCTGGGGCAGGAAAGACTACATTGATGAGATCGCTTGCCCTTCAACTCTACCTTGCTAGCCTTGGAGTTCCTGGATATTATGAGGGACTTGAAGGATGTAAGGTTGGTAAAGTTATCGTCTCTCTTAATAGTGATCAAAGCAATGAGATGGGAAGTCGCTTCAAAAACATGGTGAGGCGGGTATCTCACATTATCGATGATGTGATTGAGTTTAAAAATACCAATCCTGGTGAAAAGGTTTTAATCTGTATGGATGAACTTTTTCGTGGTAGCGATGATGTGAACGCTGTTGCTTTATACGCGAAAATTGTGGAAAACTTCTACGAAGATCCCGATGTGTTTTTTATAACATCTACTCACTATATGTTGTTAAAGGATGCCTGCGAAAAAGGATTTGCTCCTTCTGTAAAATTCTCTTCCTTTGATTCTGTCTCCCACGAAATTACATCGGACTATCGGGAGAGTGACATTAAGGATGTACTTATAAAAATGGGCTTTCCGAATTCTTTTATAGATTCTTTTATAAATATACTGAATGGTGATATGCAAATACATGAGAAGAGTATAGCTGCTGAGATTAAAGATTTACCTCAGGATACTCAATCTACATTAATTGGATATCTTTTAGATTTAGGAGTAATTGGATTGTCCCAACATCATAGTCCCTCCAAGTATTACTATAAAGAGGGGCTTCATTTAAATGCTGATCCAGAGATTTTTTATGAATGGATGAACCTTGAGAAATGTAGTGATGAACTCTACAAAAAAATTATAGAATATCGACTAGAGGCATACTCAAATTTAGGAAAACATGATGCGTACAATTTCCTGAACCCACTCTCTGAAGTCCTTATTAAACCTACTCTTCGTGAGCATGAAAGAGGCTTTTTTGCTGCATTACAAAGTCTCCGAGTTTATTTCGAAACAGCACCAAAAGGGCCTTTTACTGAGTTCAGTTCGATTTTTATGAAAGAATATGAGAAAGATAAGGATGTTGATGAAATATATCGTCAAATAGTTGAGGGTCTACTTGCTTTCTATTCTAAACATACTGAATCTGATGGCTTTTTCTCAAGGGCTATTATGTTGAATAGAGAAAGGTATGGATTTGAGGTGGTAAATTTGCAAAATGTTGCTAAATTGTTTACTCATACTATCACTGACCTAAAGATTCTTTCTCAGCTGAGTAGATATCTCAATGAGGAGCATGATAATTTATGTTTTGTTGATTTCTCAGATAGCTCTCCTGACCTTTCCTTTAATGAATGTTTCTACCCAGGTCAGGGAGCTGTCGCGTATAGCAGAGGTATGCTCAATACTGAAAATACAGTAAGGAACACCCTTTCGATTAATAGTAAGGGGACTGCTTTTGTTGGTGATAACTCAAGTGGTAAAACTGTCACAGCTAAAATGATTTCATATCTTACTTTCGTTGGATACAATCTTGGTATTGGTTATGGAAAGAAAATTACTCTGCCATCTAAGCGCCATTCAGTTAGATCTATCTTCTCTGTCGAAAGTAGCGACTTTTTGAGCAGTTCTATGGATGAGAGTAAAAAGATTTTGGTCATATTAAAAGAAATTCTAAGTGGTTCAAAAGATAACTATCTTGTTGTATTTGATGAGCTTGGTGCAACAGTCTCTTCTAAAGAAGGATCTGTCCTCGCGGCTTTAGTCGTTTATCTTCTTGTCAAAAAAGGGCACAAAGTTCTCGTAACTACTCACTATCATCAACTATTCCATATCCTAAATCAGTTGGGTCTTGATATTGATAGTTATGGCTTTGTGTATAACTCAAATGAAAAAACTCATTACAAGGCTCAGCATGGTTTAAAGCCTGGTACCTCTCGCGGAGTTGAGAGATCTATTGATTTTGTAAATGAGATGAAATCAGAACTAAAAAATCCTTCTGCAATTTTAAAGATTTTTGAGGCCGCGCTTGATACCCGACCTAATATTGCAAAACTTATTAATTAGCAAATAGATAGTTTTTTGTAGGTCCTCTCTTCCTCCACTCGCTAACTATTATGTAGCTAAGCATTATCCCCCCTACTACATCTATGCTGTAATGTCCCATGCTTATTATCATTAGAAATGATGATATTAGTAGCACCCACCAATATACTTTCTTCAATTCTATATACTTAACTCCCTCAATCATGAAGTACATTAGAGCAAGGATACCTATATGCCCTGATGGAAACATTCCGAACTGAGTAATTACTTCTCTAAATATTCCATGGGATGGTATATCTACTCCTGTTGGTCTCATAAGAGGGGTTAGCATCATAAGTATAGCCCTGGCAATATAAAATATTGAGAATAGATTAATAATTTCCAATCTCTTTTTCTTCTCATGTCCAAAATATTTGAAAAAGAATAGATATATACCGTAGAAGAAGAGAATGTCTGACAGATATTCAGTAACTATATGGTATGGAAAGATATTAAATAGTAGGTCTTCACTAATAACCCTAGTAGTAAAAATATTTGTTATTACGTAATTAGCAAACAAGGTTACTATTGATGCTACTAGTATTAAGACTGATGTTTTCTGATTAGATGTCATTATTAGGGTAAATATACCATAATAACAATAATCTTGTCTTTTAAAGGATAACCCTCTCCTTTTATTCCTTTGCGAACTATCTTCCTAAGTGTATTTAGCAGGCAAGCGTTTTGTCAACTAACGATTGCAATTTCAATCTAATACGCTAAAGATATCTCTTGTACTGTCTCCAGATAGTTGCTGACTAATATCATAGGTATTTTATTGGCTTTTTAAGGAATTCTAACCCATCCCTCATGAAACTGCCGCAGATGATGAAGTGAGGTTTTTCAGTTCCGATTGCAATTAGTCCTTATTCTAGAGCTTTTTGGAGGTGATATCGAAACCTTTTAGGATTTTGGTACTTGAAGGGATGTAATAATCTATTTTTATTGCTTTATCTTCATTTTTAGCTTAAAATACACCGCAAGTTTAATTAACTTGCAAAAGATTTTGATAGAAAATAATAAGAAGAAAGATTCCTTCTGGAAAAAGAGACAATGGGGAAGTGAGAAAACATATGCCCCTCTACCCTCTATACATCCTAGACCTTCGACCTTAAAACTCGCAATGAGTAAAATTGCAGTGATCGTTACGGTTGTGTTTTGGATGTTGTATATACTTTCTATTATCCTGAGACAATTGGTGGAGGGAGAAAATTCGTACTACTTTACCCTTGAAGCATTTGGATATACCTTAGTCGTAAGCCTTCTAATCTTCTCTGCTTTAATGTATTTAATAGCAAGACAGGGCGCGTTTGAGAGATTCAGTAAACATGTAAGAGTCCCTAGGGCTATTCTTGAAAGATTTTTTGCAAGTAGGCAGCCCTCAATTACAGTACTAGTTCCCTCATACGACGAGGAACCTGAGGTAATTAGGAAGACATTGCTATCTGCCGCCCTACAAGAGTATCCTGATCTACGAATCGTTCTGCTTATTGACGATAAACCATTTCCAACTGATCCAAACGTATTAGCCAGACTAAATCAAACGAGAAGTATTCCTAATCAGATAGAACTACTACTAGATAAGCCTTACAGTAGATTTAGTAATGCTTACGCCAAGTATCAGGCATCCCGTAAAGGGCTCAAGTCACCAAACAGGAAGATAATTGCAGAGATTGCTAAGCAATATAAATGGGCCTCAGATTTTCTTTACAGCTTTGCAGGTGAACAGGAAATTGATGACCATGTTGATATCTTTTTTGCAGATCAAGTCATAAAAGAACTTGCAAACGATCTCAAACTTGTTCATGACGCGTTAAACAGTTCACTCAAAGAAGGGGCGGTACTTTCTTTCGATAGAATAGATCCTCTATACCAGAGGTTACTCTGGATATTTAACGCCAAGGTAACTTACTTTGAAAGAAAAAGATACATGTCTCTATCCCAAGAGGCAAACAAAGCTATGAACTTGAACTCTTATATTGGTCTAATGGGAGGGACGTATAGGCCTGAGGTGACTCCTGATGGAACTATCCTTACTCTTATAAACGACAAGAAAGCTAAAAAGGATGATATTAGCGTTCCAGACTCTGATTTCTTACTCACGCTAGATGCGGACTCCATTCTCTTACGAGACTACTGCATGAGACTTGTATACTTCTTGGAACAGCCAGGTAATGAGAGGGTCGCTGTAACGCAAACCCCATATTCATCTTTTCGAGGTGCTCTTACAAGGATAGAGCGTCTTGCTGGTGCAACAACGGATGTACAACATATCTTACATCAGGGTATGACATATTATGGGGCCACTTTCTGGGTAGGAGCAAACGCCGTGATTAGAAAGAAAGCAATTGAAGATATTGTAGAAAAGGAGTGGATTGGAGGATTTGAAATTAAGAGATATATACAAGATCGTACTGTTATTGAGGATACGGAATCGAGTATTGACCTTGGGGTTCATGGTTGGAAGCTTGTGAACTATCCAGAGCGACTTAGCTATAGTGCCACACCGCCTGATTTCGGGTCTCTTGTAATTCAGCGTAGGCGATGGGCAAACGGAGGTCTCCTTATTATGCCTAAATTGTTCAATCAGATTGATGCAAGCAAAAAGAGAAATAACCCAGTCCCATTAATGGAAATTCTGCTTAGGGTTAACTATATGGCTTCAATTGCTTGGGCTTCGTTTGGTCTTTTATTCATGTTAGCATATCCTTTTGATGGCGAACTTCTTAGTCCTCTAGTACTACTTTCATCAGCGCCATACTTTATGGCTATGGCTAGTGACTTAAAGTATAACGGTTATAAGTATTCGGATATTCTAAATATATATGGTTTTAACCTTATCCTACTTCCTGTTAACTTGGCTGGAGTCTTAAAATCTATGGAGCAGGCTCTCACAGGAAAGAAGATTCCTTTTGCTAGAACACCAAAGGTGAAAAACCGAACTGCGACAGGTTTAATGTATGTGCTGGTGCCGATTTTGATAGTTGTATTCTCCCTATATATTCTTTGGCAGAATATCCTCCTTGCTAACTGGGGTAACGCAATATACGCCGCATTTAATGCGGTTACAGCAATATGGGCAATTATTAACTATATTGGAATTGGCAATCTCTTTGTTGATCTTTGGCAAGGTTTCGTTGATCTCCTATACGTTGATGTTAGAAACAAGAACGAAGTTTCGGACAGTTCTGAAGAAGAGTATTATATAAACTGGAGGTCTGTTCTATATCATGGTGAAAATTCAGGGGCAGTACCTCATGCTTCTCTTCGAGATCTCGTTTTAGATTCAGTTAATAACAAAGCAAAGTAATGAATAACATTGAAAATAAAGGAACAATTAAACCAGTTAAAACTCGAAGACTCTCTCCTTTTAGAGTGCTAGTTGCACTTGCTCTACTTGGTTACATTGGGTACCAGATTTTTAACCAATTCCAAGCTTGGGATAACTCCAAGGATATTCTGAAAGTTGATCCATGGTTCGCTTCATATGTTGATGTTACAGCTACTCCCCAATTTGACTTTGAACAGTTGGGAAATACTGCTGGGAAGAATGTCGTGTTATCATTTATAGTCGCATCAAGCGACGATAGCTGTACTCCTACATGGGGTAACGCCTATACATTAAACGA
Source organism: Candidatus Dojkabacteria bacterium UBA2022 (assembly GCA_002335495.1). GTDB lineage: Bacteria > Patescibacteriota > Dojkabacteria > SC72 > SC72 > UBA2022. The sequence continues at coordinate 11,991 of DDBW01000009.1, forward strand.
AGCGGATGAGGCTCTAGATTTAAATCGAAGAATTGCACGTCTTAGGCAGTTAGGTGGCGATGTGGCGGTTTCATTTGGAGGGCTTTTAAACAACGAACTTTCGTTGAACTGTTTAGATCAGGATAAGCTTGTTCTTGCATACGAGAGTGTCATTAACAAGTACGGAATTGAAATGATAGATCTAGACTTAGAAGGAGAGTCCCTTTCTAATCAGGAGGCTGTTACAAGACTTGCGAAAGCTATTTCGTTTATACAGAGTAAGATGAGGCAGAGGGATGGAGCTCTTGGGGTTTGGTTAACCCTACCCGTTATTCCACAAGGTCTTACTGAAGAGGGAACTCGTGCAATTGCGATTATGCTTAAGGAAGGAGTTGATCTTGCAGGTGTAAATATAATGGTTATGAACTATGGAGATAGTAAAAATACATATGAATCTCTCGTTCTTGCCACTAAGTCAGCAATGCAGGAAACACATCGACAATTGGGTATTCTATATGTGCAAGATGGAACCTCATTAAGTAGCGAAAGTTTGTGGGGTAAAATTGGTATAACTCCAATGATTGGGCAAAATGACCTTCGTGACGAGGTTTTTAATATATCTGACGCTGTAGTCCTTAATGAGTACGCAGCAGGAATTGGTGTGATGAGGGTTTCAATGTGGTCTGCAAATCGGGATGTTCAGTGTGGTGACAACTACGTAAACTTATCTGTAGTATCAGACTCTTGTAGTGGTGTTAAACAAAACCGTTTTGAGTTCCTGGAAACCCTTTCTAGAAGCTTTACCGGTACCTTATCAAGTAATGCTGCAATTAAGACTGAAGATGATGGTGTTAAACCAGAAAGTATCGTTGACGACCCATCTAGTAGTCCCTATCAAATATGGAATGATAACTCTGTGTATCTTGAAGGGACTAAAGTTGTGTGGCGAAGGAACGTGTATCAAGCAAAATGGTGGACACAAGGGGATCTTCCTGACAATCCAGTCCTTCAATCGTGGCAAACCCCTTGGCATCTAATTGGTCCAGTTTTGGAAGGGGAAAAACCTCTTAAACTTCCTACTCTACCGAAAGGAACCTACCCTTCCTGGGATGGACTTGTTCAGTATGATGAGGGAGATCGAGTTATGTTCAGAGACGTACCTTACCAAGCAAAATGGTGGACTCAGGGCGATAGTCCTGCGGCTGCAAGTGCGGATCCTACATCCTCTCCTTGGGCACAACTGACCTACAAGGAGATTGAGGAAGTTATTGAAGAGTTTGGAAAAAAGTAGGTAGTTCTATTATTGCTTTAGTATAGATAATACTTTCTCGATAATTACTTCTTTTGAGAGGCTAACTGAACTCTCAACTTCTTGAGCCACAGCCCGTGATGTAAGAGTGGATGTAAGTTTGTGATATCTTACGTTAGGATATTCTTCAACTAATGTACTAACTATGTCTGACGCTGTTGATCCGTACCCTTCATCTACAACCAAAAGACTATTCGTCTTAGAGACTGATTTTTTAATTGTGCCCCAATCAAGTGGGTTGAGATACCTTAAGTCAATTATCTCAATATTGTCTATCTCTTTTACCGCTTCGAGTACTACTGTAGTTCCTCTTCCGTAACTTACAATGGTTAACTGATCTCCCTCTCTAACTAATCTACTTTTCGTTGTTGGGACGTTATCGTATTCGACCGTGTTTTCATGTAATAACTTATGATTCAAAAACAGTGTGGGACTCTTTCTTTCAATACTCTCAGTCAGAAGAGAGTACGCATCGGTCGAGTTTGAAGGATATACTACAGTTAAACCTGGAACCTTTGTGAACATGTACTCTAAAGGTTGTGAATGTGTAGCCCCATATCCTCTCTCTGAGTTAATAGTTGCGTAGTATGTTAGAGGTACATTAAATTTCCCATTGCTCAAATACGCAATCTTAGATGCGTTGTTAACTATGTTATCAGCACTGTGAAGTATAAAGTCGAGAAAGGCATATTCTACAAGAGCATGCTTACCACTCATTGCCATACCAGTTGCAATTCCTGATGTTGCAGCTTCCGAAATTGGAGTGTCAAAAATATAATTGGGAAATTTTTCGAATAGCCCTTTGAATACACCTCCCTGTCCTCCCCATAACCTTATATCCTGTCCAAATAGATATAAATTACCTTTGCCTAAATTCTCTTCAACAGCCTTGGTTATTGCTTCAGAATATTTCATTCAGTATTTCCGTCATTTTATTTTCGACCTCCTGTTTTGCCTTATGAATGTTATCGTTACTCTCGTGCCCATTCTCTCTTAAATATTTTTCATATAGCTGTATTGGGTCTTTTTCCTTCCACTCTTTATCTATCTCCTCATCCTTATACGCTTGATCTTTGTCACTCATGGAATGACCAACTGTTCTATATGTCATTATCTCGACAAACACAGGTTTCTGATTTTCCCGTACCCACTCAACTATATCTTGAAGGCGGTTGGTTAAATGTACGAGGTCTGTACCAAATGAGATTTTTTCCGAGAGAATTCCGTATGCGTGTGAGACTCTGGATGACAGGTTTGAGACGGGTACATGGTCATTGAATCTTGTACTTTGTGAGTATAGATTGTTTTCGCATATTGTAACTAACGGTAGATTCCAAAGGGCTGCCATATTCAACACCTCATGACTACTTCCCTCATCCATTGATCCTTCTCCTATAACATTTACAGCAACCCTCCGGCTCTTATCCAACTTGAAAGATAGGGCGGCTCCGGCTGCCATCCCTCCATTTGCGGCAACGATGCCATTGGCCAGCCACAATCCGTTATTTTTTGATGAGAAGTGCATTGGTCCTGCCTTCCCGTAGTTTAGCCCTTCTGTATCACCAATACATTCTTTAAAAAGTTTTAACGGATCTATGTTCATACCAAGAGCTATGTGATGGCCTCTATGGGTTACGAATACTGCATCATTGCTGTTTAAAACTGATCCTAGCGCTACTCCTGTTGCCTCCTGCCCTACTGATAGGTGGTATGATCCTCTTATTTTCTCACTTCTGAATAGCTCCTCTAATTTCTCTTCAAAGCGTCTAATGAGAAGGAGTTTCTTATACTTTTCTATATATTCGTTTTCAGATTGTATAAATGTCGTTTTTGGTGTTCTGTCATAGCTTTTAAAAAGCTCTATGACTGAGTGCTCCATGATCATTGGGAAGTTGTTTTCGTACGCAAAGTTTCTAGCTTGTTCCTTATTTAAAGGTACTCCTGTCTCAACATTTTTTAAGGTTATTAAACAAACCAGTCCTGACAGTCCGAAGTATTGAGATAGAAAGACTCCCATTTCTGTATGTCCAATTCTTTCGTTGAGCAGTCCTTCTCTTGCTAAGTAGGTTCTAACATGCCCTGGCATGATGAACTCGTCATAGAATTTTGAGTAACTATTATCTTTTACGATTTCTGCTAATCTTGTAATCGCTTGTACCTTATCCAGATCTGCAGATCCCGTGTTTACATTCTTTAAATCAAATGTAGGTCCTGCGTGTGATTGTTTTATAGCCCTTTGGGTATTATCATCTTGCTGTGCGTATAGCCCAAGAGCGTCACTTAAAAATGGCATACCAAATTTATCCGCTATCGTTTTGCTCATCATTACGGCAACATCTCCTGTTGCATATTTACGCATGAGGCGGTATTTATCTACAGTTAGAAATTCTGCAGGTACTAGTATTGATGTCTCGTCTTCTTCGTTGCTGTATATCAGAATCGGTTCTCCGCTTGTGATATTTGTTTTTATTTTTTCTACTTCATTCATGGTGTACATATAAATTACCATGTAATGAGAGAAGAGGTAAACTAGAAATCTCGCTAATTTGCTAGAAGCTCTTGACCGAGTTTGTTGAATATTCCAAACGAAAGTGCCATATATGGTCTTGCAGTTAAATATGATACTTTCTCATAGTGATCTGGAAAGTCAAAAGTTAAGGTTATCAGGAAATCATTACTTGTGGGGTCGTTTGTGCAGGATGGTTTTACTAGAATATTCCTACATTTACCTTTTGATTCTATAATTTCGTATGCCTTACTTCTTAGTGTCTCTATGTCATCTGTTACTCCGTGAATTATCATTTGCTCCTTAGGTGGAAGCTGGTCCTCATGCTCTTTAGTCATGAGAACCAGCCTATCTTCATATGTCTCAAAGCCTTGTGACATTGAGGATATAATATACTCCATACTATTTTCTTAGGCGTAAACTGTTAAGGACTACTGATACCGAGCTGAATGCCATTGCTGCTCCTGCAATTATTGGAGAGAGCAGTAATCCTAGGGTTGGATATAGTAGCCCCGCTGCAATAGGTATTCCTACTACATTGTATCCAAATGCCCAGAATAGGTTTTGTTTGATAACCATCATAGTTCGTTTAGAAAGCTCAATAGCCTCAACTAATTTCTGAAGATCTCCTTCAATCAGCACTAGGTCACCCGATTCAATTGCAATATCAGTACCTGTTCCCATTGCAATACCTACATCTGAAAGCGCGAGAGCAGGTGCATCGTTGATTCCGTCCCCTACCATTGCCACTAGCGCTTCAGGATTCTCGTTTTTAATTTGTTTGATTACATCGGCCTTCTGAGTTGGAAGTACATCAGCTATCACTGTATCAATTCCAAGACTTTGGGCTATAGCATTTGCAACCTTGCTATTATCTCCTGTGAGCATTACAGTTTTTATTCCAAGTTTATGGAGCTTTTTGATAGCTTCTTTAGATTGGTCTTTTATTGTATCGGCTACTCCCATCAACGCCATTACTTCACCATCAATGCTTACAAGAATGCCCGTTTGCGCTTTATTGTTTAAAGCCTCTAATTCATCAGTTACCTGTGATGAAATATTTACTCTATATTTAGACATTAGTTTAACGTTTCCAATTAGATACTCTATCTCATTGATGACGCCTCTTACCCCCATCCCTTCTATATTTTCAAATCCATTTACCTTTATATTTTCAACTTCTGACCGCGTTGTTTTTATATGAGATGTAACTGCTTTTGAAATTGGATGCTCAGACTTCTCTTCTATACTGTACACACCATCCCAATGCTTATCAGTGAGTTTTTTAACTTCAACTACCTCTGTTACATTCGGTCTGCCTACCGTTAATGTTCCTGTTTTATCGAATACAATTGTTGAAACCTTATGCATATTTTCTAATGCTTGAGCGTCCTTTATTAGTATTCCTCTTTGAGCACCGTTACCTGTCCCAACCATAATTGCAGTCGGCGTTGCTAGACCCAAAGCACATGGACACGCGATTATGAGCACTGTTGTTGCGATATATATTGCGAGCTGAAGATTGCTCACGTCGGCAGGAATAAGGTTTATTGCTGGTGCTATGAAAGCCCAGAAAATAAAGGAGAGTATAGATATCACTATTACTGTTGGTACAAATACGCTTGAAACCTTATCAGCAAGCTTTTGAACAGGTGCTTGAGAAGCCTGGGCTTCCTCTACAATCTTAATAATCTGTGAAAGAAGAGTTTTTCCCCCTACCTTACTTGCGGTGAAATATATTGATCCTGTTTTGTTAATCGTGCTACCAATTACGCTATCGCGAGCCTTTTTTGTCACTGGGATGGACTCTCCTGTTACCATAGATTCATCAATTGTTGATTCCCCCTCTGTTATAACTCCATCCACTGCGATCTTCTCTCCAGGTTTTACAACGATAGTCTCTCCTACTTGAATCTCTTCAATAGGTATAGTCATGAGTTGTCCATTTCTCATCACAGTTGCCTCTTTAGCCTGTAGCTGGAGGAGCTTCTTGATGGCACTGTTGGCTTTTCCTTTCGCGTTAGCTTCCAGAAGACGACCTAGAAGGATAAAGAAGATTATGAAAACTGCCGCCTCAAAATATACCTCTGGTTTCTCTGATACCTGGGAGAAGATGTTAGGCAGGAAAGTA
>DDBW01000009.1:18185-18515 GCA_002335495.1 Candidatus Dojkabacteria bacterium UBA2022
TGTTAGGCAGGAAAGTAATAAAGGTTGAGAAGATCCATGCCGTGAAGGTTCCTATGGCAATTAAAGTGTCCATGTTTGTAGTTCTTGCCTTAAAAGCTGTCAGTGCGCTTTGGTATATAACCTTTCCACTTTTAAAGATTATGTACGTAGCAAGAAGAAACTGTAAGAAGAAAAACATTGATATGGAGTATCCCCTTGTAAAGGTGATCTCACCAAAAAGTTTCATTAAATCTACAGTCATATCCATTGGAAGGACCATAACGATCATTGAGATTAGGAAAGGAACTGAGCCTACTCCACTTATGAGGACATTTTTTTTCAATTCTTTAA
>DDBW01000013.1 GCA_002335495.1 Candidatus Dojkabacteria bacterium UBA2022
ATATTTGAGATTTGGGAAGCAATATCATTATATTCAGTAATACCGATATTACGGTAGATATAGATACCTACAAGGGCAATTATTAAAACAAACACAACTAACAGTACCAACCAAATATACTTTCTCATATAGAAAATATAAATGAAATGAATCAACCTGTCTAGGACCTATAAAAAGGGATTATTTACTTAAGGAAATCAGATGGAATTGTAGGAAGTGTATTTTGAGCATTTGGATCTGTACTTTTCGATACCATTCCAGAGTTTTCACCTGCTACCTTTACAATATTAACAATATCCGACACACTGCGGCCATTAGCATCAACTCCGTTAGTCATCTTTATAACAATCTCATTAAAGACACCGTTAATATCTGGAACAGCTACTACTAAATCTCCATTAGGCAACAGCCTAACTCCAGCAATAAATGTGATAGCGTTATCTGGAGTACTTATGTCGGCGGCAATAACAACACTTCCTCCATAAAAATATGGAAGAGTTGCATTACGTACGGCAGGATCCTGAGAAAGCTGGGCAGCTTGAAAATGATCATGTCTGGATCCTAAAACAAAAATCGAGTAATTCATAGCATCGTCAAAGCTCGAAAACGTTTGCATTTCAAGCGCTGTAATCCATTCTGGTACCTTCTTCGTCAAAAACTCTCTAACATCTGGGGTACTCGGATCATCGCTGAAGACTGAATACTGAGATGGCATCTTCAACACTACAACACCCTTACCATCTACCCTTGGAAACACCTGTACATGCCCTAAAGCTTCCTGATCTAAACTCTGCCAGTCTTGATCTACATATGTAAAAGTATCAGCCCCAACATTATCTGCTCTCTGAGTAACTTCAATAAGTTCTCCTGTGAGAATGTTATAAACTCTATCAATTGAGTAACTTCCATCTTCACCCTCCACAACCTCGAATCCAAGATGCGGAGCTTCATCTGAAGTTATAAAATCAACTCCGGTAGCTTCGAACATCATCTGTTCTCTTTCATCGGCAGGTATTAAAGCAAGTGTATCAATAGTTACTACTTCAGGAGTACTAGAAGGGGTAAGAGTAATTTGAGGAACGGGAAAAGTAGGAGTCAATCGCAGGGATGGGTCTAAAGGATCAGGCCCTCCACCATCTCCTCCTGCAGCGCCATCACCTTGAGGGATATCATCCGGGCTTGCAGGCTGACCTGAGAGTGGACTACTAGATTCCTTACCTGCGAGCCATTTGCTAATACCTTCCGAATTATTTGCTATAAGGGTGGTAATCAATACAATAGTAGTGATAATCATCGCTAATGTGACAGAAGGAGGAAGCCCCCCAGACTCAATTTTACTCTCTCCCTGAGGGCCATTACTCCTTAAACCTTGAGTCGAGGCTTCCATAATCAATCCCATTTTTTCCATAACATCCTTCAATGTTACAGCGTTTGTAGTATCAATACCTCGCTCACCAACTCGAATGGTACCAGCAGAAGTAACTATATCGCGACTATAAGCGGGAGGAATATTATTAGTGCCATATTTCGTCTGCTCCCTCATAAACTCAAGAACTTTGTCATACGCATCGAAGATAAAAGTGGAATACTCACCGGTCATCATCCTTAACCCAAATTCATGACCTGCAGCGAAGAAGTCTGGATCTACTTCGTTAGCAACAACTTCATCAGTCGCCCTTAAGTATGCAGAGTGAAGATAAGCGATATCGACTGCCATAGTGGGAATATCCTCGGCATTGGTACCGATATTTGCAAGTACTTCCTGAACCTTCTTTGGATTCCATGCCCATAAATACCTCCTCAGTTCTATTGCCTCCCTTTCAGATGCTAACAGTGAATCAAAGAGATTAAGGGAAGATACTTCAGTAGGATTTAAAGTTTGTGATTCATAGGTACGAGATACACCATCAGGGATTGCCATAGTAGAACTTGCTGCCATTTAATAACAACAAACAATTAATTAATATATTATACCTGCTCTACTTACAATTTACAACCTATAGTTATTTATCCTCCCCTGTAATCTTTTCTATCTCCGTAACTAAATCAGTATATTCAAGTTCCGACTTTATTAAATATGAGGAAGCCCCCATCTCAAAAGCCTCTTTAATAACCTTTTCACTAGTCATATTGGTAAGAACAATAATAGGGGAGGTGCCATAAGTATCTTGATCATTATGAATAGTCCTCAAAACCTCCAAACCATCCATTCCAGGCATCATAAGATCGAGAAGAACAACATCGATAGAATCCTTATTCTTTTTCAAAAATTCCAATCCCTTATATCCATCTTCTGCTTTATAGGGATTAAAACCCTCATTCGTTAAAACCTCTGAATAGGATTCTAATAAAAGGTTCTCATCTTCTATAATCAAAACGTTCTTTTTAACTCTATCTGCCATCACTAAAACAATATCAAATTATTCAGAACCAAGAACACCCTGGCCATTAAACAATACATAATCAAATAGTGGGAGTGCAGAATCCTGTTGAGGAAACTGAATCTCTTTTGCTCTATATGTACCGGTACAGTTTGCACCCGCGGTTACTTTAACCATCTCCCAATTCTGTATACAGTTTGGATGAGACAACGAAGTCTTTATAGCCACGGTACCTCCAAGGGATCGAATTCTAATCTCATCAAGCGAGTACGAGAGACCACTGTATGTTACAGCTCCCAATGGGATTGATAGTGTAGAATCACTCAGAAGTGGAATCCATGAACCATCCATATTAGTAGCATCTCCACATGATCGTCCAGAAAGGTAAACACAATACTGCTGGAAATCGTCATACTGGTATGCTTTATACTGTGAAGGAACGCCGTTAGTATAGTTTCTTGCATACACTCTTGAGACCATAACGCTACCAAAACTAGACCCTCTAGGTTCAACCCTTACATTAAGCGTACACCCAGCAGGATTTGGAGTTTGCCCCCTAACAACAATGGACCTAACTCTATCAGTAGTGATTTCAAGTTCATCTTCAGGTCCTGCCAATTTAGCCGAAACCTCGACATTAGAGTTCTCCCCTTGACATTTATCGAATACATCCAAAGTGTTACTATCAATCCCCGCAGAAGAAAGAAATGTTTTAACGTTACTAACCCCTTTAACACTACAACCATTTGCAGATTTCAATCCCTCACCATATTGAGGATTGGCACAAACCGTTTCCAAACTGGCAACAGTGGTTCCCTTCATGGTATCCAATACAGAATCCGCAAATTCTAAAGCCTCAGCAGAGGATTTTTCACCAGCGAGCTGCCTAGTATCTTTGAGAGTACGAGAAAGCATAGCCATACCCAAAATGGCGGATATCACCAAAACAATCATTACAATAGCTAAAGCCTGACCTTTATATACTTTTATGTTTCTCATATTTCAAAAGTAATATATTTTAAATTAACAAATTAATCCTCCCAGGTCAATTTTTGAGTGGAAACAACTGTCTGCTGGAAGAATACCGGACTTATATTATTTGACCCTGGGACCCATTTTGTAGGCTCCACAGCCAAATCAATCGTGATCAGATAGTTACTATCATAGGTGTTAAAGTACCTAATCGACAACTGATTTACATCAATATCCTCAGAGTTTAGCACTAAAGTATTGGCAACGAATTGACTCGATTGTCCATTAAAACATTCAGAGGGAGTCAAAAGATCCTGTCTAATAGATTTTAAAACATAGCCTTTACTTGAGTCTGTAGAATCAGGGAAATATCCAACACAAACCCATTTATCATACCCAATCGGTCTAAAATGAATCTCAGTACCTGATCCATCAACCGGAGTAACGCCATCGTAACCGGATAAGTTGGAGTCCTGAGTACGAAGGGTAGTGGGGTTATAAGTTCGACCTGAGACAGTGTATACTAAGACTTCTTCTGAGTTGGAGTTACGAATAGTTTTCCTCATCAACTCCAACATAAACTCAGATTCTTGACGCGCGGTAGTCCTACCGTTAGACATGATCGATGCCCTTATCATGGTATTAAGGGTCACTCCTACCAAGATCATAACAATCGTTAAGATTATCATAGTGAGAAGCATCTCCACTAAACTAACTCCACTATATTTTTTCTTTAAAATCTTCCTCATACTACTGTTGTACCTTAACACCTAAATAATACTCATAATCATTTACATCACACTTTCCACCTTCGTCACCCTCTGCACAGTCAGTGAGTCCCGTAACAACTTTACCAACTACCAAGCCACTGGAAATAACAGAATCAGGAAGGATACAGAACACTCTGAAAATCTCTGGATCCTCTGAAGCAGCAAGCTGACAACTCTCACGATCTCCAGAGTCGTATCGACATGCTACATCAAAACTACCCGCACTCTTTGGGAAACTAGGATCGTTAGTCGTACCATCAATAGCAAAACAGCTCCCTTCATTACCTGTAATAGGGGGGAATAGATCCTCATCAATTGCAGCATTATGACTATTAGCAATTTTCTTTACCATAGCAGAAGCTTCAATAGCTTGCTCTGTCAGATCACTCTCAATATCATTACGCAAAACTTGATTAGTAGTGTTAATAGCAATAGACATAAGTACAATAGAAGCAATCCCTGCAACAGCTATAGCAATTAATGCCTCAACAAAACCAACTCCCTTATATTTTTTATTTTTAAAGCTTTCTATCTTCAACTTTTATTTTTCCTGAGATATTAAATATGGTTATCGTTTTTAATCGACCAGTATTAGGAGACTCAATCTGTAGAACGAAGTTAACAGGAGAAGCAACCATATCTCCATTATTTCTATAATTGATTATATTTCCCTGAATATCATAGAAGAATGCTTTTCCAGATACTGACTCAAAAAGGACATAGGCAGGGACGTTTCCGATATCTCCCGTAACCCCGTTATTGTCCGGAATTATTGGTCTGAAGTTAATGCCAAAAGCATTATCAATACCACTTCCATAACGCACTATTTCGCTTAACCCCAATCCCTGTTCACATATTGTGGAAGAGTAGGGGGTAGAGATTCCAAGATTACCATTAGTGGTACTTAACTGCAGAGAAGGATTGTAGTTAGGAACATTCTGCTTAGATCTGATATCTCCAAACTCATTAAAAGGTGCACACCACTTAAACATTCTATAACTCCCGTTATTTTCAATCTGTGAAAAGTCTAAACCAATTCCATAGATCCATCGCTCAGTAGTCTGCCTCTCAAGAAAAAGAGAAGCTCGTTGAGCGGAGCGAATATTCTGCTTAAGCTCATCAATCTCTTCATTAAGAGTGATGGTATCTCTAAATCCGTTAAATGCCGACATCCCTATCGTTGAAAGGATTAAGAAAATAGCAAGAACAATCAATAATTCCAGAAGAGTATAGGCTTTATATTTTCTTCGAGCAGGCAGATTCATATATACCAATCTACCACATCAAAAGTATCAGTACAAACCTAAAGATTTGGGAGAAAAAGATAGGTTTTTATATGCTCAACAGTATTGATTGCTAACACAAACCCAATCAGTATAAATGGAACAAGTGGAATATATTTCTTGCGATTCTCTCGATCCTTAACTACTAGGATAATCCCCCATACTCCGCCAGCAAGGATTGTAAAAAAGAGAACTGAAAGACCAAAGGCTACTCCATGAGCAAGGATAAGCGACATAAATATAATTAAATCTCCCCATCCCATTTTTTCCTTCCCCCAGTTTATAATCCCCCATACTCCTAATAGCACCACAGGAATTAAAACACGGAAGATATTTGAAGAGCTAAATTCTGAAATCACCGAGATTACCGCAATAATCAAACTGAACACCAACAATGCATCCGTAACCTGTTTAGGTATACTTTTATCCTTAACATCCCAATAACTAAGAAAGAAGATAATTGGTAAGGTGACATAGTACTCCCATGTAAAAGAGCCGTAGTATAAAGAGGCAAATGAGATCCCTAGAACCAGCTCAGAAATAGGGTAGTACCAATAAACAGGAGCTTTACACTGAGAACAACGGCCTTTAAAAATCAGATAAGACAATACTGGGATGAGATCAAACCATCTCAAATCGCGTTTGCATTTTTCACAATGCGATGGTCTTATAACAAAATCTTTTAATTCAAGTCCTTTGCGTAACCTATATGCACTTGCATTAATAAAGCTAGCAAGAACAAGTCCTACTATAAAATACAGTAATATCATATCCAAATATACTTTATAGCCATCTAAAACAAAAGGGAGGCATATTATGCCTCCCTTCCAAACGCAAACCTAAGGGTTAGTTAGCTGTTGCTCCCCAACCTTCTCCACCAGCTCCCCAGTTCTCACTGATGAAACCTGACTGACCTGCAACCTGAGTATCAAGCTCCTGTGCAGTCAATTCCTTCTTAGCAACTGGTGTTCCAGCACCTTCTGGCAATACTCCAAAACCGTTTCCGTTACAGTATCCACCAAGATCGTTCTCATCATTGAAACCACCATATGTTACACATACAAGTACGTTCTGGCCTGTTGTATCAACAGAGTAGTAGTATGTAGCATCACTTCCACCATCAAAGGCATTAGTATCGATGAAACCATCAAGTGCACCTCCAGCTGCGAGTGCAGTACCGAAGTCACCGAAATCAGTGGTACTTGGATACTCTCTATTATCAGCATAGTAACTCTGAAGACCCTGATAGATTTGATCTGCAGCACTCTGGTGCTGAACTCTGTTAGCTCTCTGAATTGCGAATCTTCCTGCGAAGATACCCATGGTCATAAGGATAACGAGGATACCCATTACTACTAGCATTTCTACAAGGGTAAAACCTTTATAAGACTTGTTCTTAAACATTTTTCGAACTTAATAAATTATCTTAATCTATATCCAATCTACATCAGTCATTGGTGGCTGTCAACATTACCCAATAACCCCAGAAAGATTGAACATAGGCATATAGACCGCCAATGCGATGAATGCAATTGCACCACCCATAAGTACTAACATCAACGGTTCCATAAGCGTAGCGAGGTTGCTCGTAGCAACACTAACTTCATCGTTATAATACTGAGCCATTTTCTCCAATACATTATCCATTTCACCGGATTCTTCACCAACGGCAATCATCTGACTAATAATTAGAGGAAATATTTGAGCACGAGCAATCGGTATTGCTAAAGCGACACCTTTCTCGACCTCTTTTTTAGCCTCCATAATAGAGTCTTTATAGATAACATTAGTCAAAGAACCCGCGGTCAATTCTAAGGCCTTTACAATAGACAAACCACTTTTTAGCAGAAGAGAAAGCAAACGTGTAAACTGCGCAATCTGCATTTTTGTAGTAATAGGTCCAAAAATAGGGAGTTTCAAAGCAACCCTATGAATGAACTTCTTTCCATTTGGAGAATCATAGAAATATTTATAAAGAATAACAACCAAACTTACGATTGTAGCTAATAACCACCAGTAACTAATAAAGAAGTTACTCATATTAATCATAAACTGAGTTATAGCAGGAAGTTCGGCACCGAACTCACCATAAATCTCAGCCATGGCAGGAACAAGAACAAACATCATAAGCAAGATAACGCCTACAATAACAACAACGATAATAGTAGGATAGATCATTGCCGATCTTAGTTTCTCTCCAAGTTTTTTCTGTTCTTCTAACTCAACAGCCAACCTCTCAAGAATAATCTGCAAGTTACCGCTCTCTTCACCAGCCTCAAGCAGGTTGAGAGTGATAGAGTCGAAAACATTATTCGTTTTACGAAAAGCCTCTGCCAAACCACTACCACCTTGAACATCCCCGAGAACATTTGAAATAGTTCTCTTAAAAAGAGGGTTAGTAGCCTGAGCTTCCAGAATTTCCAAAGCCTGGGTGAGAGGGAGTCCTGCTCCAATCATGGTAGCAAGCTGCCTCATAAAAATAACTTTATCCTTAATTGGGACACCACCGACGTTAATCTCCTTAAGCTTTTCCCAGCTGATATTTAAATCGTCCTCAATTTTAACAACAATTAATTTCTTTCCTTGAAGAATCTCAACCACAGAATCCCTGCTTCTTGCCTCAACTTTTCCTTCAATTGTTTTTCCTTCGAGATTTCTAGCTGTGTATTTAAATTTCTTCATAGTTCCGATTAACTCTTAAGTAGTCTAACAACTTCCTCTGGATGTACGGCGTACTCCTGAGCTTTATCCATAGTAATCAAGCCTTCACGGACCAACTTAACCAGGGAGTGCTCCAAAGAGATCATACCTATATCGGCACTGGTTCTAATTACGTTATCAAGCTGATGGGTCTTCCCCTCTCTAATCAAGTTCTTAACCGCAGTAGATCCAATCATAATTTCTGAAACAGCTCTTCTACCACCTCCATCAATAGGGATAAGTCTTTGAGCTACTACAGCCTCAAGAATATTTGCAAGCTGAGCTCTAACCTGACCCTGTTGATTTTCAGGGAATACATCAATAATACGATCGATTGTTTGAGCCGCACTATTGGTATGTAGGGTGGCAAAAACCAAGTGACCTGTTTCAGCAAGGGTGATGGTTGCAGCGATGGTTTCATAATCACGCATCTCACCTACAAGAATTACATCTGGATCCTGTCTTAAAGCACTTTTAAGAGCTACGGCCCATGAATGGGTGTCATCGTGCATCTCTCTTTGATCAACTACCGCACGAGATTTAGGAAATACATATTCGATTGGGTCCTCAATTGTTAACATATGAGCAGATCTATTAACGTTTACGTGCTGGAGAATAGCAGCCAAAGTAGTACTTTTACCGTGTCCAGTAGGACCGGTAACCAAGACTAAACCTTGCTTGAGACCAGCAAACTGGGTGTAGATTGGAGGAAGGTTTAGCTCTTCAATTGTCCTTATTCTTGTTGGAATCAATCTTAGTGCAGCAGCAAGATTCTGCATGGTGTAGTATGCGTTGATTCTAAATCTAGCTTCACCACCGTGTCTATGAGTATGGGCAAAGTCGATTTCTCGGTTAACCTCTAAAAGCTCTTTCTTCTGTTCAGATAAAAGAGGGAATACCAACTCTTCAGCGTTCTCTGAAGAGAGTATCTGTTCGTGCAAGGCCAATAAAGAACCGTCGACACGAATCATAACAGGATAGCCGACTGTGATATGAATATCAGAAGCGTTTCTTTCAATTGCCAAATCCAGAATCTTATTAATACTCAAAGGATATTTCCCTTGTGATGGAGTATTTGCTTCAACATCCTGAGGAGTCAAAGAATCTTTAGCGTTTTCATCAATAACAGCAGAGGTATCCTCTACAATAGGAATAACAGGAGTAGGGGAGGACGGTTCAGTAACCACAGGAGCAGACTCAACGGGTGTAGTTGGCTCTGAGATAGGAGTTTCTGTCTGATTTTCTGACATAGATGCCTGGAACTCAGCAAGAGGATCAAATGTAGCATCAGGTTCACTTGGAGTCTCGGTAGCTAGAGCAGGGGTTTCAACTGTTGGCATAGCAACTTCTGGTGCAACGACTGGAGTATCCATCACGGGCATAGTATTCATTGTAGGATCTGTTACTCCAGTATCGACCGAAGGGGCCTGCAAAATATCGTTGGTAGGCAAAGCAGATGAGGTTGAATCGAGAGTAGGAGTAGTTAGATCGGGTACGGCAGGAGTATCAGTAGGCATAGCGGGAGCATCTGGCATAACCAAAGGAGTTTCCATTGATGGGACAGTCATCTGAGCTGGAATGTCGGAAGTAACAGGGGAATCCATAATAGGAGCAAATGAGGTTTCAAGCGTCGGAGTTTCTGGTGCTACAGTATTTTCAATTGGAGTAGCTTCAGGTTGAGTGACAGCGTCTTTTTTCTCATCTTCTTTTGCAGACCCATCTTCAATAAGTTCGGATTTAAGCTCTGAAAGTTTTCTAGCTAATGCCTGCAAAGGACTCTCCTTTTTCTCTTCTTTATCATCTTTCCCTTCCTCTTTTACATCAGTATTTTCAGGAGCAGGTGTCTCAACTGTTGGCAGGGCCGCTTCGGGAGCAACAACAGGTGCGTCCATAGCTGGCATATCGTTAACAATAGGGGAAGCAGGATCTAAAGGAGTAGACGTAGGAGCAGGGTTATTCATATCTGTAGGCATTGGGGGGACTAAATCAGACATAGCCCCAGACGTATTCTCAGAAGTTGGAGTGAGTACAACAGGCTGAGCAGGAGCTTCAGGTAGTCCATCAAATGAAGGGCCCGAAATCTGCTGACCTCTGTTTGGATCTAGATCATCTACAGTTTGCCCGACAGTAGTATCAGTAGGAGTAGCTGGCATAGGAATCGGCATCGATGGGGTTGGAGTGACAGGAGCAGTATTGTCCGATGGGTAACTAAGATTTGTAGCAGTATTGTCTTGGGCAGTCATCACTCTTTATTTTTAACTAATCTAATATAGACGATATATTAATTTCCAATCTATTTCAAAACCTATAGATTTAATCCTTAGACACTCTTAGCACCTCTTCAATAGTAGTAATTCCTTCGATTGCCTTAAGATAACCATCCTGTATCATTGTAATCATTCCATCTTCGATTGCGCTTTTTTCAACATCAGAAGTTAAAACATCCTGCATCATGAGTCTACCAATTTTCTCATTTACAATAAGAACCTCAAATATACCAACACGACCTTTATACCCAGTCCCACCACATCTATCACATCCTTTCCCACGATATAGATAAACTTGATCAGTTCCACTTGGATCTTTATCTGGAGCTTTTACAGAAATCCCATCTGCTTCACGACCCTTAGAGGCTTCAGCCAGTTTACGAGCATATCCTACGACATCAAAATTCTTAACTGATGCTAAGGTCTCTTTAATGTTTTGAACAATCTCTGGATTTGCAGGGTAGGCTTCAACACAATGCTTACAAATTCTTCGAGGAAGTCTTTGAGCCACTACACAACGAAGGGTAGAGGCAAGAAGGTACGATTCAATGCCCATATCCAGCAATCGAGGAACAGCAGCTGCAGAACTGTTGGTGTGAAGAGTAGAGAGAACTAAGTGACCCGTAAGAGAGGCCTGAACGGCAAGCTGAGCAGTTTCCTGATCTCGGATCTCTCCCACCATGACTATATCTGGGTCTTGTCGAAGGATAGATCTAAGTCCAGCTGCAAAGGTAAGACCAACTTCTGCTTTAACTTGCACTTGAGTAACCCCTGGCACACGGATTTCAACAGGATCTTCAAGCGTAATTATATTTACTTTTGGATCGTTAAGTCGAATAAGGGCGCCTGCCAATGTTCTCGTTTTACCGCTACCTGTAGGTCCAGTTACAAGGATGATTCCATTGGTTACACTCATGGCATCAAGGAGGTGTTTATACGCAGTTCCTCGAAGTCCAGTGCTATCAAGACTAATATGTTCAAGGTCGTTTTCAAGCAAACGCATTACAACCTTCTCGCCGTAGATACTAGGTAGGGTGGACACACGAACGTCAATCTTTTTATCTCCAATCTTTAGCTGCAATCTACCGTCTAAAGGTACTCGTTTTTCATCAATTTTAAGTCGTGCAAGAATCTTCAAACGGGATACAACAGAGCTTGCGAGATGTTTTGGCAAGGATAATCTTTCAGTCATCATACCGTGAATTCTGAATCTCACGCGCATTCTATTTTCTAAAGGTTCGATATGGATATCCGAAGATCCTGTCTTAACACCATATTGAAGGATTGAGTTTACAATTCTAGCAACAGGAGCAGATTTAAGATCCATACCCTCCATATTCCCTACATACTCATTTCCTACCTCTTCTGTAATATCAGTAACTGGTACCTGAACATCTTCAAGCGCCTCGGTCACTTCCGTACTCATCTTATCCCCAACTCTTCGATCTAAAATTGCGTTTACACCATTCTCATCTGCAAAATACACTTCAAGCTTAGTTCCTGCAGGGTATTTGGTTTTTAGAGCTTCAATGGCTTGAACATCGAAAGGATCGAGCATAGCTACTTTAACCAGATTCTCTACATGATAGAAGGGGACTGCGTTATACTTTCTGAGGCTTTCAACCTTAACTTCAGATAGGGCTTGCTCTGGAATATCAAGATCGGTAAGGTCGACATAAGGGATTCGGAAGAGTTCAGATTTAGCAGTAATAATTGCCTTCTCATCAGCTAAACCCATTCTTTTAATGATTTGTTCTTCGGTTTCGGATGATTTAGTTTTTTCAACTTCAACCTTGCTCACATCTTGTTGTGAAATAAGGCCTTTTAACGCTAAATGTTGTAGTATAGAACCGGTTGGGTTCAAGGGCAGTGAACTACTAATATTACTTAACTTTAAATATATTAATAGGAGTTCATACTAAATGCAAATGTGATATCATTTTCATATGACTAGAATTATAATTGCGGGTAATAAAGAGGAGAGGGAAAGGCTTCTTCTCAAACAGATTTCAGAGTTAATTGGTAGAGATATTTCAACTCTTGTAGAGTTACTTAAGATTCCAGATGTTCACTATATAACTTCCACAGAGGGGAGTTTGGGAATAGAGGAGGTAAAGGGGTTTGCGCAGAAGATGATGTATGCACCTTTTGAGGAAAAGTATCAGTTTGCAATTATTGATGAAGCACAGACTTTAACGGTTGAGGCTCAAAACTCACTTTTGAAGGCTCTTGAGGAGTCAAAGGATGATACTATTTTCTTCATTTTAGTTCCTTCAGAGAGGAGTCTTTTAGATACAATTCTTTCAAGAGGGATTAAGTATTATGGTAGTTCAAGGGGGAATGATTATAGTTCAGAGCTTGTTGATGGATATTTGGGGCTAAATACGGTTGAGAAACTAGCGTTTATGGAGAAGCTTGCAAAGGAGAAGGAGAGGGAAGAGATTGTTTTTTTCTTAAATTCTCTATTGGATAGATACAAGGGTGAGTTTGAAAAAAAACTGAAAGAAGGGAAAGGAAGTACGGATTTGGTAGCAAAAATAACGGGGGTCTCGGAGTGTATAGAGGCGGTAGGGGGGAGTGCAAATAAAAAGCTAGCTTTATTTAATTTGGTGGTGCAAGAGGGATAGAAATTGTGAATTTATTCAAGCCATTTATTCTGCGATAACTAATCTTACCTCCCCAGATTTCATTTAAATACTTTTTACATATATACAATCCTAATCCTGTACCATGCCCCTTCGTACTGAAAAACTCCCTAAAAATCTTTTGCCTTATGTTAATTGGGATAGCATAACCACTATCATACACAGCTATTTCTATAGATTTTAGTATTCTTCGAATAACAATTCTAATAAACGGGATAGATTGACTAGAACAGCTATCAATAGCATTATCAATAACATTAGTAATAATGTGAATAAACTTGCTATACTCACCATAAATTATAGGTTGAGGAAAGCTATACTCAACATCATAAAAAATACTTGGACAGGATTTCCAACTCAAAACTTCTATAGAATCAGTTACAGCTTTCAGGATACTAATCTCAACGGATTTTTCAGGTTCACCTGAGAACCGAGTTATATCATCCAACTCAATACTTATTTGTGAAATGATATTACGAACTTCCTCTATTGAGAGTTCTTCATATTTATTACCTAAGTACATTAAAGGGGACTTAATATCATGAACTTTTCTTCCAATAAAAATCGCCCTCGATGCCAGCCGATTCATTTGTAAAAACCGATCCTTTTCAATCCTAGTAAGCTTAGCAAAAGATTCATTTAGAATATGCTCAGACTCATCTAGCTTCAACCTATTCTGCATTACTTTAACCGTTTGGCTTATAACTTTCTTTTGCAACTGGGAATTTTGGACTACAAGTTTATCATTAAGTTTAGAAATATTAGCAATCTTTATTAAATAGTTCTTTTGATACAAGAATAATATTATTATAAATAGGAATAACACAGAAAAGACTACAAAAGAATCCAAGTAGGAAACCTTTGTAATCCATGTATTGTAATTTACCATACCAATCGACTGACCAATTCCAATAATCAAAAGCGAGTTTAGAATTACAAGAGAAGTATAAAAGGCAACCTTAAAAGGTAGGATTGCAGCGGTAAGCATAAGGCAAAGTGTAATAAAAATAATCCCAATAAAATGATGTACTCCCCAATAGTAAAAACATGTGAACGAGACAATGAGTAGGACGATATCAGCAAGATACAAAAAGAGAGAAAATCTCTTTGAGAAATACAAAATATAAAGCAAAAAAGAAATAAAGATAACTATTATATAGATAGGCGATAACAATATAGAACCGGAATAAAATGCGACTATAATACTAAAGAAAAAAATTGTACTTATGAGTATAAAAGGGAGAAATAAAAGTTTTGATATATATCGATGGTAAGATACAGAAAACATTTCAATTTCCTCTATAATACCCTCTGTTTTATACAAATACTTTCCCCAAAATTTAAACATATTTTTCAAAGACAAGTATTCCTAATTATTACACCGAAATATAACAAAATAGTAACAGTCTTCAATATCTCTTCTTCCACTTGGCCACTAAATTCAATGCATCCAAAGGCGTTAAACCATCCACATCCAACTCCTTAATCTCTTTCACCAACTCACTATCCTGCATCTGAAACAAAGGAATCTGCAAGTCTTCTTTCCTCACAACCTTCTTCTCCTTCCCAACCTTTGAAATTATCGACTCCCCACGAACAGTAACCCCATCACTAAATAGAGAGCCCTGTTCAAAACTCTCTAAAATCTCATTAGCTCTAGCAATAACTTTCTCAGGAATACCAGCCATTTTAGCGACATAAATACCATAACTACGATCAGTTCCACCCTCTACAATCTTCCTCAAAAATATCACGCTATCATTATCTACATCCTCCTCTACGAGCACATTGTAATTTCTAATACCAAAAGGAATATTCTCAGGAAGCTTTAAAAGCTCGTGGTAGTGGGTAGCAAATAGAGTTCTAGCCCTAATATCGTTAACCAGATATTCCGCCAATGCCCACGCAATACTAACACCATCATACGTACTAGTACCTCTTCCCACCTCATCCAAAATTACAAGACTATACTTTGTAGCATTGTTAACAATATTTGCCGCCTCACTCATCTCAACCATAAACGTACTACGACCTCTTGCAAGATCGTCTGAAGCACCGACTCTTGTAAAAATACGATCTACCAATGAAAGCTCACATGACACAGCAGGGACATAACACCCAATCTGAGCAAGCAGAACAATTATTGCAACCTGCCTTATATACGTAGATTTACCAGACATATTAGGACCTGTAAGGATAACCATGCGTGAATCCTCCATATCCATATCTGTATCATTTGATACAAATTCCCCTTCAGAAATAGCCTCGACAACAGGATGCCTACCTCCACTAATCTTTAAAATACCTTTATCATCTCCAAAGTCATGAAGTACTGGTTTGCTGTACCCTCTATGATTTGCCATAAACGCAAAGCCGGAAAGAATATCCAACTGAGCAATCTCTCGAGACACATCCTGAAGAACTTTGATAGAACCAAGCATCTGATTTCTAATCTCCTGAAATAGTTTGTACTCTATTGCCATCAGCTTATCCTCAGCATTCAGAATGATAGATTCCTTCTCCTTTAGTTCCTCAGTAATATACCTCTCATTATTAACCAAAGTCTGTTTTCGAATGTAATCGGCAGGAACTTTTTCCTTATGAGCATTCGTAACTTCAATATAGTATCCAAATACTTTATTAAAACTAATCTTCAAACTAGTTATTCCCGTCCTTGCTTTCTCTTTTGCTTCAAATTCCTTCAACCACCCTTTACTATCTCCAGTAATGGCTCGGATTTCATCAACCTCAGATGAGTACCCCCCCTTTATAATATGCCCTTCAGTAATAGAGAGAGGAGGAGAATCAACGATGGACTTCTCAATTAATGCAGCGACATCCTCCAGGATCTTAATAACACCATCCTCATTAATGCTTCTGAGCAATGAACTCTCTTTCATCAAGACGTTCAGCTGAAGAATCTGTTTAATAGAGTATTCTAATGCCTTCAAATCTCTCGCATTAACCCTATTAAGACCGATTTTCCCTAAGATTCTCTCAATATCATTAATCCCTCCCATGATTTCTCGAACTTGGGAGAGCAGTTCAGAGTTATTGGAAAAATACTCAACAAATCTCAACCTGTTTTCAATATCCTTAAGTGACACCAACGGATTTAGAACCCATGAATATAACAACCTTCTTCCCATTGTTGTTTTGGTGTAATCAATTACTCCAAATAGCGAGTCCTTGTAACTTCCACTTCTAGAACCTTGAACTAACTCAAGATTGGCAATAGTCGCTCTATCCATCGCCATCGTATTATTAAGCACGAACTTCTTTGGGACTTCCAAATGCTCTGCTTTGATTTTCTGTGTCTCATTTATATACCCAAGCAGCATTGCAACCGCATTAACGGCAGGGGAGGAGGATTCTAATCCGTATCCATCAAGAGTTTTAACGCCATAGTATTCACAAACAACTCCTTCGCTGTATTTATCATTTCCATACCCTTTATCCATTATCTGCACAGGGATGCTTTCAAAAACAAAATTGCTATCTCCACTTATAACCAGGGCTTCAACAGGGTCAAAAGAGTTTAGCAAACTTCCAAATACCTCTTTATCGTTTTTAGCATTTACAAAGTATAGAGAACCTACGGCAAGATCCAAGAAGGCCGCTCCCATCTCCTTTTTACTAGAATAGAATGCGGATATATATGTATTCTTAACTTTTTCTGAGTTTTCACTGTCTAAAGTTCCTGGAGTTACGATTCTTGTAACAGCTCGCTTAACAATTCCTTTTGCAAGCTTCGGATCTTCTATTTGATCAACTATTACAGCACAGTATCCAGCATTAATTATCTTTGGAAGGTACTGTTCTAAAGCGTGATGAGGAAAACCTGCGAGTGGGGTAGGGTCGGATGATTTATCTCGTGCGGTAAGAGTAATATTTAAAATCTTGGCACATAGTTTTGCATCTTCCCCAAAGGTTTCAAAAAAATCTCCCATTCTAAACAACACCAGTTTATCTGGATATAGTTTCTTAAAACCAAAGTATTGTTCCATCATTGGGGTTAGTTGCATAGGGATAGTATACAACATTCACCCTAGTAACTAACATAGACAATACAAAGAGGGGTATACCGACAATTACATTTTCCCTAGAAGTATCTTCATCTCCTGCTCAGATACTGCCTTCTTTGCATCTACAACCTTCTCATCTACAACCACCCCATAAACACCCTTGGAAATACCATATTTGAGGAGATCACTGTTATTCTCAGTCTCAAGTACCATCTTTAACTGAGCCTTCTTAGCAGAATCAACAATATTATCTATTACCTTATACACACTCCCAATCCCTAAATCATACTTAGTATCACTATTATCATATGACAATCCCTGCATCTGCTTTGCGACTGCCGAAGTATTTAGGATTACGCCATCAATATCAGCCGAGAGGATATCATCTATAACTATAACCTCAGAAGGATTCTCTATAACAGCATATATGTTAAAGGTTGAAGTTCTTCTCAAACCTGAAGCAGAAATACTCTTTTTAATCTCCTTCATTGCACTACCAGTCATAGGAGAATGAACAGCCAACGACACATTTCTATTATGAAGAACATTTCTAGTCCTCTTAACAATCCTAAGCATTAAATCGAGAAGTTTTGTATTATCAAGCAACCTTGTAACACCCATGGTTCTCTCAGAAAGAGCAGACTCTTCAAATTCCTTCCCTTTTACAAGTTTTTTGAACTTAGAAATAGAAAGACCTCCAATCGAAACCACAACTTCATTAGGAGATGCAGCCGAAGCTATAGCATCAAGCTTTTGAGCAATACTATCCGCATACGCTTTATATTTCTTCTCTGCAAGATAGGCGAGAGGATGACGACCATCATCAACCATCAACATATCAAGTGATATATAAACGACCCCATCACTATTTACCACCTCACTCATATCATTCGAAGCTACAAACACCTTGGTAGCAGTATGAGGAAGGTTTGAATCTCTACTGTATGTAACCTCTTTAACCAAATTTTTATTTACAACCACATCTTCTTTAATAGGCTCAGGAACTTCATTTACAGCTACCTCATTAAGCTTTTTAGCTATCTCCTGTGCAACCGCCTGCTGTTCACCTTTGGCAGCATCAATTAGGTATACAGATCCCGTATTACCATCAATTCTGATGTAGTCACCATTTCTAAGCTTCGAAGTTCCAATCGAAGTACCTACAATTGCGGGAATATTTTTCTCCCGGCATAAAATGGATACATCACTTGTTAAACCGCCAAGATCTGTAAGAACCCCAGCCGCATTTACGACTTGTTCATACATTTCAATTCCATACTGTCTAATAACAACAATTTCAGATTTATCTACAGCGACAGTACTATCCTTAACAATCTTAACTCTTCCTTCTACAACTCCGAGACTAGCTCCTATGCCAGACATCATAAATACCTCGCCACCTTTAGAAACTTTTGCGTCGAAAGATTTAACCGTAACGGCAGGAGCAGGTACTGGGGTAGGGGTAGGTTCGAGCGTAATATTCTCTTTTGGCATCTCTTTTTCAACGAATCTGTTCGCTTCTGCCAAAGCTTTATCCTCCAACATCTGTGCATCCACAAAACCAGAGATAAAATCTTTAACCACTTTATACAAAGTATCTGAAACAAAAGAGTTATATCCAATCTGAATATTTGAAACAATGCTCTGTTGGGCAAAAGTACTCTTAGTTTGAAGGACCCAAACACGACCACCGCTAAGCACCCACTCAATATCCAGAGCCTCACCGAGCTGATCTTCAAGTCTCAAAGCAATCTTAGAAACCTCAATAATATATTTATCCTCAACCTTCTGCCTGTGACTCCAAGCAGGAGATATCTGTATCTTTTCGCTTGAGTTACTACCTCCGGACTTCAAAGTCCTAACCTTCATCCACTCTTGGGGAGCGATATGTTTCTCGACAATTGCAAGATCTTTCTTAAGTAGTGAGTATGAATCAGGTGTGATATCTCCGTTTGCAATAACATCTCCAAGACCGTATACAGCTTCAACACTCATCCTCGTATTATCCTGAGTTATTGGGTCAACAGTAAAGGCAATACCTGAGACTTCCGGTTGAACCATTTTCTGGACCACAATAGCAAGACCAACTTCATTCAAATCAATATTTTCATTCACACAGTATTTAACGACAGAATCTGTGAATACTGAAGCATATACCTGTTTAATTGCACGAACTAGATTGTCGACACCTCGAATATTTAACTGGGTTTCAAAAGTTCCACTGAATGAAACTTCTGGTCTTTTAGGGAAGGAAACTGATGATCTGACAGATACCCACGCATCCGTAAATCCGGAAAGTCGGGTATACTGCTTAATAATATCCTCCATTACCTCATTATCGAAATCAAACCTAGAGAACATTCCAGCAATATCCCTATGCTCAATATTCTCCTTAAGAGATTCAACATCCTTCTGTTTTTCCTTAAATACACGGGTTATGAATTGGAAGAAAACGGTAGGGGAGATAACAAAGAAATCTGGAACTGGAGAATCAAAGTGATGAAGTTTAAACAGACTCAAACCTTTTCTACCTACATAACTCTCGGTTAGGGCATCAAAAGGGACATCTTCAAAATGAAATACTTTTCTCTCAGACAGGTTTTTAATTTCTTTAGACATACTTGGGCAGTAATAAATATACTAAACGATACCTTCTGCTTCTATTTTTTGCAAGTCAAGATAGAAGTCATAGGCAATCTGAAGCAGTACTGCAACAGGTACAGAAAGCAAGGCTCCAAGAGGACCAGCAAGCGTAAAACCAGATGCAACTGCAACGATAATTATAATTGGCTTAAGACCAACCGCTTTTGCCATAACTTTAGGAACAATGATTGTATTCTCAAGCTGCTGAATTAGGACATAACCTAGGGCAACAAATACAGCTGTAACAGGAGACCCTGCGATTAAAGCAACTAAGATAGTTGGAATGGAAGCAAGAATAGGGCCAAGGTTTGGAATCGCCTCGAGCAGACCCGCAAGCACTGCCAAAGGAAGCGCAAATGGAACATCAAGAACGGTTAGCAGAATCCAAGACATCAAACCAATAATCAAACTTAAGCTCGCCTGCCCAAGCAACCAGCTACCCAATTTTTCCTCTACATCAAGGATTAATTGTCTAACTCTGTTTCTCTTCTTAGAATCGAATATCCTAAGCATAATTTCATCTACAAAATTATCATGATCAAAAACAATATAGATGGACATGAGGAAGGCAGTGATGAGCTGAACAACTCCACCTGCAAGACCAACAACAGTTCCCAATGCCGTCCTTACACTATCAACACCAAATTGCGAACTTACGTTCTCGGTAATCCAAGTAACAACATCGTCAGAGACATTGGATAGCATCTCTCTATTTATTTCAAATCCAAAGGCATTAAACTGCTTTAAAGTATCCTCAAATTTAATAATAAAGCCGGGAATATCAGAAAGAAGCTTCTGAGTCTCGCTAATAACAGGAACAAACACAGCCATGACCAATAGAGCTAGGAAGAAGGTACCAGCCAAGTACACAAGAGTAATAGAAGCACCCTTTGAGACCCCTTTATTCATTAACCACCTAACAGAAGGCAAAGCGGAAGCAGAGATTATGAAAGCCAAGAATAGAAGAACAATAACATCCAAGAGCTTTGATCCAAAGTAGATGGTAGCTCCAACAAGAAGAATCATTAGAACCGTTCTAAAAGAGATATCTACGGATATGCTTCTCTTTCTTAAGGGGATATGCTGAATAACATGTTCGTCATTAGCAATCTCCTGAACATCGACTCCTTTTCCTTTCGCTTTTGCAGAGAATTCCTTTGCCATTTTCGTATTAAAACATCAAAATTACACCTCTATTTTGCCCTTTTCCTCTGATTTAGTCAAACTACTTGTGTTAAATAGTTTGAAGGTTGCAAGTCCAACTCCAAAACCAAACAAAACACCGGTAATAATACGCTTCTCAATACTATGAATATATGTCGCAGCAACAAAATCCAATTTTATACTTTCAATAAAAGTCTGGGCGACACCATCAATAACCATAGGAAGAGCCAGAATCAAGGCGAGAAGATATAGATTTTTAAAACTCAAAATCTTGTGTAGCAACCGATCCTTAATCAGAAGAAGAATAGTAAGGAGCAAAGCGTACCCGCCATACAAAGCAATATCTCTAATACATAAAGGAACTTTATATCCGACCTGCGAGTCGCCTACAAAATCATGACCGAAATATTCAGGCCAAATCGCCCTTTCAAACTTTCTAGGTTCATCAGGCAGATAGTTAAGATCTTTTAACTCACCAACAGAGTAGAACTGAATAGGTGCTTCTTTAGAAAAAAGAAAGATAGACCTTTCAACTCTCTGATGACAGAAGTGTTCATAAAAATCGTTAATCAACTTCCCTAAATTAGGATTGCCGTTTACATATGCAACAGGGGCGAATAAGGGGACTAATACATACAGCCAAACCATAACCGCTACAAATAATAGAGGCGTCCTAATTATCTTTGGAACTATGTCCACAAATGTAATATACTAAATTAACGAATTAATACTGCCAACTATGCTTAAATCATTTTTAAATTTCTTTCTCTCAGACGATTCCTCGCATAGTTCCTTTTACGCAGTATACCAAAAGATAGTTAAATGGAGGAGTACAAACACCTACCCGAACCCATACGACCTACCCGACACAATTTCCCTACCTTACGAGTTCTGGGAGAGAATAAGAGGGCTACACAAAAATACGAGAGCGGACAGGCTAGAAAGGTCTGTATCCGTGTACTGGGTGGATGGCGAGCTCATTCTCTCTTCTATAACAACCGGATCCACCTCTTTTGTTAGATCAACATCACAGATCAGGGCGGCGTATACACCTAAAAACAAAGAGTATTTTATCAAGGAGATAATTGTGGACGGCAAAAGATACAGTAGAAAGGAGGTGTACTATAAAAAAGTACCTCAAAAGATTGAGCTTCAATATCTTTTCAATATGCACACCCACCCCCCACATGTGTATAACGAGCAAACATACTACGGATTCTTCTCTGCCCAAGATATAAAATCCTTAATGGGAAGCGGAGCAATACTAACAGGGTTAATAACTAACGAGTTCTACCTCATATTCAGAACGAACAAGGTAAACATTGATGCAAATACGCTGGAAGACAAGGATATAACAATCGACAGTGTTGTTAACAACTTCGGATACGTACTGTATAAGGGCAGTTTCGGAAAGAAACTATATAGAGTATCTTCTAATCTTAACAGCGACCAAAGCGCTATTAATTAGAAGTACCACCAAAGCAATCAATCCAAGAGTACTCATGAGCTTATTTCCCATTAAGACTGCCATTGCATCCTCAAGTGGACCTGACGCCTCTGGGAGATCAGGACTATCAACAGCTCCACCTCCATTTATAGATCCAGTAATTCGCTTAGCAGCCAACGTAGTATCAGCTTTTACACTGTTTCCAGCCGCATCTCTAATTTCTATAGCAAAAGAGTTATTTCCAACGGTAAGAGGGAGGGTAACTGAGAATTTTCCGTCTTTATCTGATTTACCAACATAGTTAGTACTACCGTTTGAGAAAACAACAGTAGACATAGGCTCAATCTGACCAGATACTTTTACACTATTAGTATCAACCTCTTTATCATAGTTAAGAACAATATTCTTTGATGGAGCGGTCCAATCGGCATTTACAGCCATTATTGGAGACTTCTCACTTCTCTTTCTAACAGGAAAGCCAGTAATAGAAGCAGCTTGAAGTCGATATTGCCCCTCCTTATCTAATGAATATTCGTACTTGAAGTTACCATTATCAACCCAGAGATTCTCTTCTACCAACTTATCGTTAACGTAAATAGCAACTCTTTTAATGCTCTTATCTACACTTCCTCGTATTGTAAGGGCTCTTGCGCTTGTATCAGATGGAAGTTGAGTTAACTCAGGAACATCAACACTCTTATCCAACTTAGGTTCAACCCTGTAAAGAAGGATTGCAACAACTCCAACTACAACGAGCATAATTCCTAGAAAAATGGTTACCATCCCAGCAAAGACAGACCAAATAGATCTTTCTTCTACTTGTACAACCAACTTCTCTTCCATTGATCCATTATTTATTTCGTTCACTCTTTTATTCTTTTTAGAACCCATTTCAACTATCTAATATTTTAGATGATATATGATATTACAAACCCTATAGAAAATCAATGCCATATTTTGGTATAATAGCATCATTAAAAGAAATTTAAAGATTTAATGTTAAGGTTTCTATCAAAACTTGCAACCTTCCTACTACTGCTATCAGTCATAGCAGGTTCAATCTTCTTTATAATGTACCCCCAATATCCTGAGATTAAACATACTATCGACTCCCTCAATTCAAGGCGACTGGCAAACAATGTAACCCTCCAACTTATGACTACAGTATCTCCTCCTAACCAGGAAGCAATTGTAGAAGACTTGCAAAGCGAATCAGCGGTTGAACATACTTCTGCAGAGGAGATTATCAAACTAAAGAATGAAGGGAAGATTCTATTTAACATGGAGAAACAGGATACAACTCTCTACATTCCCTCCGCAAATATCAAGGGAGATGTTGTAGATCAAGAGGATGTCTTTGGGATGGAGAGAGGTTTCTGGCACTTCCCACTCTCAGGACAACCTGGGATGAGAGGCAATACGGTTGTAATAGCACATAGGTTCCTCCACCTTCCACCTAGAACAGATACCTTTTTCAACTTAGATAAGGTTAGGGTAGGGGATAAAATAATTGTTGAACAGAAAGAAGCCACATACCGATATACTGTTGTAGAAACAAAGGTGGTTGAGAAAACAGATAGAACAATTCTTCAAAACTATAACGACTATAGAATCACTTTAGTGACCTGCACCCCTCTTTGGACATCAAACCAAAGGTTGGTAGTAATAGGGAAGCTAGATAAGATTTATGGGAGTATCTAAGCTATACAAATAGCTATATTCCATATATACTTATGCGAACAATAATAATTTAGAATAGTTTTGTAATGAGTAAAGTACACACAAGAAAAGACATCTCAAATACGACAATTGAATTAACAATTACAGTACCTGCAGATGCATATGTTAAATCATACAACACCCTTTTAGAGAAGGAATCAAAAGGCGTAAGTATGAAAGGATTTAGAAAAGGAGCCGTTCCTACAGATGTATTGGAGAGCAAGATCCAGGATTCACTAAAGCTTGAAACCTTTGAAAGAATTGCACCTCTATATGTAAGTCAGGCAGTATCAATTGAACAGTTAGAACTAGTTGCTCCTCCTGCATATAAAGAGATTCCTAAAATCGAAAAAGGAAAGGATATCGAATTCACAATCGTTTGTACCGTAATGCCAGAGTTCAAGCTAGGAAGCCTTAAGAAGATCAAATTGGAGAAAACAAAGGTTGAAGTAGAAGAGAAGGAGATGGAAAGTGTAATGAAGGAACTAGAGTCTAGAAAAACTAAAGCAAAGGCTGGAACTGACGAATGGGTATTAGAGATTGCAAAAAACCTATACCTTGAGGACGTAAAGACTATGAAAGAGCTTAAGGAAGAGATAAAAGAAAGACTTCTTGCCCAAAAGGAGATGAATGTAAGAAAGGAGCAAGAGAATAGCGCATTGAAGCAAGCAATTGCCCTTTCAAAGATTGAAATTCCACAGCCTGGAATTGACTATGAAGCACTAGAAAGAGAGCATTCATTCCTTCATACTTTGGAAGAGAGAAAACTCACTATTGAACAGTTCTTGAATGGAAACCAGATTAAGATTGAAAATATGAGAGAGATGTGGAAAGAGGACGCCAAAGAAGCCCTCGAAACAGATGTATTCTTGAAGCTTTATGCAAAAGAGAACGACATCACTGTAACTGATGAAGAGCTCGAGAATGAAGTTAACAAAATCAAAAAAGAGCATGAGGGCCACAACCACGACTACTACGATGACCCACAGTGGAAGGAATATGTAAGAAGAGTCCTTCTTAAGCAGAAGGCATACGATGCATTCGTTCTAGCAGTACTACCGGTTGAGAAGGCTAAAAAGAGTAAGTAATTAGAATTTTAGTAAATAAAACTATGTCTATACTCATACCAACGGTAATTGAAAAAGAACGAGATGGAGAGCGAGCATATGATATATACTCTCGTCTTTTAAAAGATAGAATTGTTTTCATAACAGGAGAGATTGAGCCTAATATGGCAAGTACCATAATTGCTCAACTTCTTTTCCTTGAAAAAGAAGATTCAAAGGCCGACATCCAGATGTTTATTAACTCCCCAGGAGGACATATAACCGCCGGAATGGCAATTTTTGATACGATGAACTACATAAAACCAGATGTATCAACAATAGCAGTAGGTCTTGCGGCATCAATGGGTTCATTTCTGTTAGCAGGAGGAACAAAAGGAAAGAGATACGTACTACCAAATAGCAAGATTCATATGCACCAGCCATTGGGAGGTGCAGAAGGACAGGCAACTGATATTGATATTGCTGCAAGAGAGATATTAAAAACGAGAGAGAAGCTTTTTAAAATGCTTGCAGAGTTCACAGGACAGAAATTTGAAACCATTGAGAAGGACGCAGATAGAGATAAGTACTTCACTGCTTTGGAAGCAAAGGAGTACGGGCTTGTCGATAAGGTAATAAAGTAAAGGTGTCGTTGATTATTTTGCCCTATAAAGGTAGAATATCAACAATTAGGGCGATTAGCTCAGCTGGTTAGAGCGCTACAATGACACTGTAGAGGTCACTGGTTCGATCCCGGTATCGCCCACCATTATTGAAAAGAAAAATCTTCTATGACAACAGAAACCAGCCCAGAAAAACTTGCATCGGAACTTAAACTCAAATCCTCATCTTTTTTCTCTCTTGATCAACAGGAACGGAGAGAAAAAGCGGGTGAATTTCTGCAATGGGTAGAGGACAATGTAACTAATACCGTATTACAATACACCATAGTACCTGAATTTCAGGAAGAGTTTGAGTTAGCAGCAGACAAGGCTTTCAATACACCTCAAATCTTGCTTACAAACCAAAAGGAAGGTGAAGCACTAAGCAATGATTTAGTCTTTCCTGTCGAAGATGGTTACACAATACTAGCCATAGATGAGAAAGGAATTCCTATTGGGTATATTTACAAGCCTATTGAGAAGCTCGGAGACTTTAATACGGCTAAGGTGGCCTACCAAAAAGCAGTCATGCTAAAAATAATAGAAGACGAAGGGAAAAGCAACGGCCTAGCAGGAAAAGCTAACATGGAATTTGCAAAGAGCTTGGGTTTCAGAAGACATTGGGGGTCGGCGCTATCATCAGTTAAACTTGGAAATTACGGGAAGATATACATAGGAGCGAGTGGAGTAGGTCAAAATCAAACTTATAACAGCCACCTTTTAGATGGTGCAACTCCGTCTGACTTTACGAATGCGGGACTATTCGATGCGTACTTTGCAACGATAACGGCTGAGATGCTTGAATCAAATGAAGTTCCACTTCAACCAAAGCTTGAACACGACCTTTTTGTGGAGGCTCAAGATAGAAACTGATTCAAACGTTATAACCTCACTCAACTACTTCAACAAACTCAGCAACAACAAACTGCCTTCCCCACGAAAAATCTCCATCATTCTCAATACATGTTTGCATAACTAAATACGGAATATCTAACTCATTATGATAAAGGTAATTGAAAATAGTGATGGTGTCAAAAACAGCTCCACTCTCAAGATCTACGAATTTTTGAAAGTTTGATATCGGAGGAACCGCCCTATATCGTAAAACGTTTGATACCTTAAAATGCAAAACTTGCCCAAAATCGTTTGCTACAAACACAGAATCTTGCTCCATAACCTCTCTTTCAAGATGATGTCCAATAGAGAGATGATTATGAGCTAGTAAAGCAATACAATTGGGTTGGACAGACATATCTGGTATAAACTGTCCATTTGAAGAAGAAAAAGGGCGGCAGCCAAGCACATACTGAGTAAAGACAGAATCCTCGTCCGGGGCAAACTGGGAATATCCTTTTACAGGGATACTCTCAAAACCAAGTCTAGGATATGAAACTTGAACAGCATTTAAACTACCGATAGCTTCATAATTTGGTTGGACAAGTTTTTCAGGCACAACGGTGTTAGTTGGGACAGGAGTAGGTGTTGATTCCAATGGAGTGGAAGAGGGAGAGGGGTATAACCCTCTTGCCAAATCATGGCCCTTAAGAGGAGTGTCCGAACTACAGGCCGCAAGTGCAACCGTTAAAATTGGAATAACAAGGGATAATCGTCTCATTTATATCTATTTACAAATAACTTTGTGTTATTTTATACAAAAATATTTATAATAAAAAGTATTAGGTATATTGCACTAAACAGAAGAAGTAGTGAAGATACAATAGAATTTGGCCTATACCCACCTGGAATATACTTTCTATTTAGGATAAAAGCTACCAACGATATCAGACTCATACACAAAGCATTGATAACCGCACCGGTAACCAGTAACCATACCGGTTCAGATGATATAAACATAAAAATTACTATCCCCATCAACAATTGAACAATAACGGCAATCGTATACAATCTCCCAGCAGCAATACCAACAATACTTCTAAGAACCATAACTGCAACCCTTGCTGTAATGTCATAAACTCCGATCTGGACTGAGAGAAGGGCAAATACACCGATAAGTAGAAAGGCTTTAGAAAAAGAATCTCCGAATTGGCTACCAATCTCAAATGCCTCCAGTTTTAGGAAATCTAAAGACCCAGGAAGAATATCGTAACCGCTTAAAAGTTGCCTTGCTAAAAACGAAAGCGCAAAAATCGTAATAATACCCAACAACCAGAAAAAGATTACATTTTCCCCAACCTGAAATCCTCTTAATTTTCTGAAATGGCTAACACTCTCACTATCTTCGCTAGCGACAATATCCACATCAGAGCTTTTCTTTTTCAACGAGAAATGAGGGACGTACTGAGTCATGCCATGCTGTTCCTCAATTGAGTAGAAACTCTGACTTAAAATCAAAATCCCTCCGGTACCAGCATAAGCGATTGCTCCAAGGTAGGTTGCGAAGCTAATATTATCGGGCAACGATAGTCCTCTGCCGTCGTTTGTTAAAAATCCCTGTGTAAAACTTAATACAGCCTCAAAGTCAAAAAACTTGGAGGCAAGGTATATGATAATTAGAAAGCTAAACACAACAATAGCAGTTTGCAAAGGTTCAAGCTTTGCGTAAGCGTTTTTGCCTACAACTAAAATCAAAGCACAAACAATTAAAAATAGTATCGCTAAAATAGTTGGATCAATAGTTATTGAAGGATAGGCATCAATTAGAAGTGTAGAAGCCGAAGATGTAAAACCAGGCCAACCGAAACCTAGAACAGATGCAATAAGTAGTACTAACGGTAGCAAAGGATGTATCCTCCTTGAACCAGTAACAATATCTTCACCAGACACAGAGGTATATCTCTGCAGCTCGGATATCAATACTAGCTGCATACTGATCCCAACTAAAGCCCCCCAAAGAATTCCGTACCCATAGCTAACGGTTAGCATAGGCCAAAGAATAAACTCACCGCTACCTAAGCCCATCCCAAGAGTAACTAAACTAGCTCCGAGATCCTTAATTGTAACCCTATTAAACTTTGGGAACTTCTTAACCATATATCCATATTATCGTATTAACCTTCTATTAACAAAGTACATACTCCAATCAGTCCGTAATTATCACCTAGCGTTGGGAAAAGTTAGATTAAGTGATATATTAGCTTGAATATTTATAATAATTATATCCATATGGAATCATTAGCCCAATATGCTAAGAGCGAGCTTCGAAATATACAGGAAGACCTTGATATAAAGCTAAAAGAGTATCTAGACACCAACCTCGTACCATTCGCAACCAACTTCCATAAATCCACCGATATATCTCTGAACGCATATAACGACATCGTACAAAGAGGAGGAAAAAGGTTAAGAGGAGCTTTTGTAATCAAGGGGTATGAACTAATCGGAGGAGAGAAATCAGAAGAGATATACAAAGCCGCAATGGCGATAGAAATGATACACGCATATCTACTTGTTCTTGATGACTTCAACGACAAATCGGATAGCAGAAGGGGAGGTCCAACAGCGCATAAGATAATTGAGAAGTTCCATATCGATAACCACCTCAAAGGAGATCCATTCCATTTCGGAATATCCTCAGCCTCCATTGCATCCCTAGTTGGACAGCATATGGCCAACAATCTCCTGCTATCAATCAATCTCCCTATGGAGAGAGTAGTAAAAGCAGTAAGACAGGTAAACAATGCCATAAACATTACAGCCCTAGGACAGATTAGAGATATATACAATCAAACCATCAACGATGTGACCGAAGAAGATGTTATGAAAGTCCACGAATATAAAACAGCTGTCTACACATACCTCAACCCACTACAACTAGGAGTAACCCTTGCGGGGGCTACTGATGAAGAGATTGAAAAACTTAAAGGATATGCAATACCAGCAGGAATAGCCTTCCAACTTCAAGATGATATTCTAGGCATGTATGGAGATCCAAAAGATACAGGTAAGTCAAATTTGGACGACCTCAAAGAGGGGAAAATGACCCTCCTAATTTCACAAGCTCTAAAAAACGGGAGTGAGAATCAAAGAGAAGAAATTTTAAGCATCCTTGGCAACAGAGATCTAACTCCAGAACAACATGCAAAAGTCCAACAGATAATTATTGATACAGGGTCATTGCAATACTCTAAAGATCTTGCGCATAAACTTGTTAACCAGGCAAAAGAGGCTATGATGAACAACTTTGCAGATAGAAAGGATAACGAGGGAATGAAGTTCATCGTAGGAATAGCTGATTATATGATTGAAAGAGATCTATGAGCAAAAAAGTTGTTGTAATTGGAGCCGGATTCGGAGGGCTTTCTGCGGCAGCAATGCTTGCAAAACAAGGCCACGAGGTCCACGTATTTGAAAAAAATAGTAATCCTGGGGGGCGCACAAATGTATACCATGCAGATGGCTTCAAATTTGACATGGGACCATCCTGGTACCTAATGCCTGATGCTTTTGAAACCTTCTTCAAACAATTTGATAAAAGCCCATCCGACTACTACCAATTAATAAAGCTTGATCCTGCATATAAAGTATATTTTTCGGACAACGAAAGTATAGTGGTAAAACCAGATATCGATTACATGGCAGACGAGTTTGAGAAGCTTGAGAAAGGTGCCGGTGCGAAATTCAAAAAGCACATGCTTAAGATGAAGAAGAAGTATGAGCTGGCGGTTCCAAGATTTCTTCTCAAAGACTACTCTAATCCAACCGAGCTTCTGGATATGGAGATATTCAAACATGCTCTTTCACTAGAGCTGACCAACTCATACCACAGTTCCATTGCCAAAAGTTTCAAGAGCCCTAAGATTCAAAAAATTCTTGAATTCATGGCTGTGTTCTTAGGAGGGTCACCGTATAAGCTACCAGGCCTATACAATCTAATTAACTGGGCAGATTTCGGCCTCAATGTGTACTACCCTCAGGGAGGATTTTTTGAAGTATCAAAGGGGCTAGAGAAACTCGCCAAAGAACTTGGAGTTACGCCCCATTACAATAAACCTGTATCAGAAATAGTTGTTGAAAACGGAAAGACCAAAGGGATAGTAGCGGGAGGAGAAATGATAGAGGCCGATCTCGTAGTTGCCAATGCTGACTATCAATTCGTGGAGGAGAAACTCTTGAAAGAAGAATATCGACAATACGCACCCTCCTTTTGGGAGAAAGCTGACATGTCCCCATCCGGGGTTTGCATATTCCTGGGGTTAAATAAAACTATTCCTAACCTAACTCATCACACAATGGTATTTAGTGAAGGATGGGAGAATCATTTTGAAAGTATCGAAAAAGGCCAAATGCCTGATTCCCCTCAGTACTATATATCAACCCCTTCCAAAACTGACGAATCGGTAGCCCCTGAAGGGAAGGAAAATATCTTCATATTAGTTCCTATTTCTCCATATCTCACAGACAACGAAGATAATAGGGAAAAGATCTTCGATTATGTTATGGAAGATATTAAGAAGAAAATAGGAGTGGATATAAGGAAGCATATTCTTCACAAAAGAATATTTGCACAAAACGACTTCATAAATGAATACAATGCATATAAAGGAAATGCCTTTGGACTAGGACATACCCTCAAACACTCTATTACCTTCAGACCTCCCAATAAGCATAAAAAAGTTAAAGGATTATATTTTGTAGGACAGTACACAAATCCAGGGACAGGGACTCCTTTAGTACTTCTTTCAGGCATATTAGTTTCGCAGTTAGTGCAAAAGTATGAGAAATAGCATCTTCAAAAGAGGAAGTACAACCTACTACTATGCCTCAACCTTCTTTCCTCGAAAAGTTAGAAGCGACGTAGAGATTTTATATAACTTCGTGAGAGTTGCTGACGATTATGTAGACGCAGTTCCACAGAATAGAGATGGCTTTATGGAATTTAAGAGAGAGTATCTGGCAGAAAAATCAGACAACATTATACTTAGACAATTTTTCGAACTGGAGAGAAAATACAA
Organism: Candidatus Dojkabacteria bacterium UBA2022; assembly: GCA_002335495.1. Classification (GTDB taxonomy): domain Bacteria; phylum Patescibacteriota; class Dojkabacteria; order SC72; family SC72; genus UBA2022. The sequence goes on from DDBW01000013.1 coordinate 31,637, forward strand.
CTTTGATAGAGATTGGGGAACTGCCTTTCTCAACGCTATGGAGCAAGACCTAACAAAACGAGAGTACGAAACAATTGAGGATTTAGAAGAGTATATGTACGGGTCGGCATAAGTGATAGGCCTTTATATGAATAGGCTGTTAGGGGTTCCAAAAGATGCCGACAGCTATGCAAGAAAGCTTGGGCAAGCAATGCAAATCGTAAATTTTATAAGGGATATTAACGAGGATAGGGGACTTGGTAGAGTATATCTTCCGCAGCAGGACTTGAAAAAGTTTGGCCTACAATCGGAAAACATCCTAAATAACCCTGTTCAATATGAAAAAGAAATTTCTGAGTTAATCCGGTTTGAGGTAGGAAGATACTACCGATACCAAGAAGAAGCTAAAAAAGGATACGAGTATCTTCCCCACAGATTTAAAGTGGCGATTAAAACCGCCTCAGATATGTATAACTGGACGGCAAGGAAGATTGAAGCAAATCCTATGATTGTATTTCAGAAGAAAGTTAAGCCCCAAAAAAGGCGAGTATTAGTACAAGGATTATATAACCTCTTTTTATCATGATTGATATTCTAAATATTCTAGCGACCTCCCTCCTTACGACAATATCCTTAATATCGCTATACAATTTAATAACTCTCCGACGCAGTAAAAAGCCCGAAGAGAACTCGGTAAAAGAGTTAAGCAATTCCCTTACAATCCTAATCCCGGCTAGAAATGAAGAGTTAAACATAACAACTTGCCTTCTAAGCATTAGAAAGTACTTGGGAAGTGAAGTAACAATTAAAGTATTAGACGATAACTCAACCGATGGGACTAGACGAAAACTTGAAGACCTTCAAGTTAACGATAGCCGATTACAAATTATAAGAGGGGAAACCCTGCCAAAGGGATGGAGAGGAAAAACGTGGGCAATGCATCAGCTTGTAAACGAAGCCACCACTAAATATGTAATGTTTATGGACGCGGATGTTCAATTCAAATCAGAATCGATCAACGATCTTTTACTATTGATATTAAAGAATAAAACTTTATACTCTCTAATTCCAAAGCAGGTATCCGTAAACTCATGGGTAGAATCATTTGCCAACTTCTATCTAGTATGGTGGCCAACCTCTATTCTTCCAATGCGGATACTTCAAAAGAAAGGTCTCAAGAAGGCAGCGGTCTCGGTTGGGCAGATATTAGTAGGGGAAACAAGTGTATTTAAGGGTAGAAAGGGGATTGAGAAGGTAAAGGAGTCGATGATAGAGGATGTTGATATAGCTAGAAACGCTATGAAAAGAGGTTATAACTTTAGAAATATCTATATCCCCCACGTTGCGGTTTCAAATACGTACGGGTCTTTAAAAGAAGCCATAAATGGATATAGTAGAAGCTTCTACCTAATCAATAAAGATCTACCTAGCTTTATGTTTAACATTCTAATTCCAGCCCTATTGCTATCAATAACCATTCTATCGCTACTGGGACTCCTGGAATGGATGAATCTAATAATAGTAATCATAAATATCGGAATATACTCCTTAATCTCAGATTCTACCATGCTAATTTCTATTCTTACCTATATTCCCAATCTACTTCTTTTAATATACACTGCATTAACTTCATACTTTAAATATCATCTAGGAAATTATGAATGGAGGGGGAGAGTCTATGAGAAATAAAGATTACATCTTGCCAATAATGTATGGGGCGGGAGTAGTGCTTTTTGCAATTGAAGATCTTAGATGGTTATTCAACCTAACAACTCCTCTCGTCTTGATGATGCTTAATATCTATGTCGTTCTCAGAGCCAATACCGATAAGAAAATCAACCTGTACCTTCTTACCCTAATAATCTTTGGATTTTTAGTTGAAGCCATTGGAGTGTCAACAGGTCTGTTGTTTGGCAGCTATGATTATGGTAATAACATTGGGCCAAAACTGCTTGATGTTCCAATCATTATCGCTTTTAACTGGGCCGTAGTTGTAGCTTCAGGTATTGCAATCTCTAATACCTTTCTTAGAAGTTTGAATCTTAGCATAAAGTATCTACCCCTACTGTCGATTGTAACCGTTGTAGCATTTGACTATATTATGGAACCAGCAGCCGTTACCCTTGGATACTGGGCTTGGGAGGGAGGAATCATTCCTATAACAAACTATGTTACCTGGGGAGCTTTCACACTGTGTGCAACCGTACTGTATATGAAGATGAGGCTTAATTTTCACTCAAGAGAGAACTTTAGAAGCGCAAGTTTAAACTTCCTTTACCAAACAATATTTTTTCTTGCGATTCAAATCGTTGGCTGAGGATATTAAGGTTGCAATTTATCCCCACCATGATAAAATCGTTAGTCTAAACATTTAGCAAATACTATGAGCAATACTGATAACCAAACATACGATTCATCAAATATTAGAGTTCTCCAGGGATTAGAAGCGGTTAGAAAGAGACCTGCAATGTACATTGGGTCAACAGATTTAGAAGGACTTCACCACATCTTCACTGAGATTTTGGACAACGCTGTTGACGAGGCGATTGCCGGATACTGTGATCATATATGGATAACAATTCATAAAGATGGAGCCTTAGAAGTAAGAGATAATGGTAGAGGTATTCCTGTAGATCTTCACCCACAAACAAAGGTATCAACCCTTGAGACCGTAATGACTAACCTCCATGCAGGAGGTAAGTTCGAGAAGGGTGCGTATAAAGTATCGGGAGGATTGCACGGAGTCGGTATGAAGTGTACCAATGCGCTCTCCGAATGGATGGAATCAACTGTCTACAAGAATGGAAATATTTACAGACAAAGATATGAGAGAGGCGTACCTGTAACCAAGCTACAAGAGTTGGGTAAAACAGATCTTAATGGAACTCAGCATATTTTTAAACCTGATGCCCAGATTTTTAGCGACATCAACTTCAGTTTCAAGAGAATTCTTGAAAAATGTAGACAGCATGCATATCTAACCGGCGGACTTAGAATTAGCCTCACAGATGAAAGAGTGGAGGAGGGTCAGCAGCCAAAAACCTATGAGCTATATTTTGAAGACGGAATCAAATCTTATGTAAAGTTTATGAACCTTTCAGAGAAGGCTGTAAGCGATGTCTTCTACATGAAAAAAGAAGAAGAGAATATCGTAGTTGAGGTTGCAGTACAGTACACCGACTCATTGGAAGAGACTGTAAAGTGCTACACCAACAATATCATCAACCCAGAGGGTGGTACTCATCTTGCGGGTTTCAGAACAGCACTAACATCAGCAATCAATATATACGCAACAGCTGAAGATATGCTCAAGGGGATGAAGAATACAACCCTAGGTGGAGACGATGTAAGAGAGGGATTAACCGCTGTTATATCTGTAAAAGTTCCTGATCCACAGTTTGAAGGTCAAACAAAGATCAAATTGAATAACCCTGAGGTAAAGAGCGTAGTGCAGAAAGTGCTACGTGACGAACTAACTACATACTTCCAAGAAAACCCTAAGGATGCAAAATCCATTATCGGAAAAGCTGTACTCGCCTTTAAAGCTAGAGCAGCAGCAAAAGCAGCAAGAGAGGCTGTTATAAGAAAAGGTGCTTTAGAAGGTAGCGGACTACCAGGAAAGCTTGCCGACTGTTCAAGCAAAAATCCTGCTGAAAGTGAGCTATACATTGTAGAGGGAGACTCTGCAGGTGGTAGTGCTAAGCAGGGAAGAAACCGGGCAAACCAGGCTATCTTGCCCCTTAGAGGTAAGATTATCAATAGTCATAAGTATCGTGTAGATAGAATTCTTGGTAACCAGGAATTTAAAGATATTGTAACCGCTCTTGGAGTTGGTATTGGGGACTCAATGAATGTTGAGAACCTAAGATATCACAAGGTAGTCATTATGGCTGACGCTGATGTTGACGGTTCACATATCTCAACATTGGTACTAACATTGTTGTATAGATTCTTTAGACCATTGATTGAGCAAGGGTATGTATATCTTGCACAACCTCCTCTTTTCAAGGTAGAGGTTGGTAAAAATAGATACTACTTCCTAAGTGAGAAGGAAAAGGATGCCTTTGTAAACCAGGCAGAGAAAGCAGGAAAGAAAACTGTAACTAACCGATTCAAAGGATTAGGAGAAATGAATCCTGAACAGCTCTGGGAAACGACAATGAATCCTGAAACAAGAGTACTTAAGAGGGTTGAAATTCATGATGCAGAGGATGCCGAAAAGACATTTGAAATGCTCATGGGTGTAGAAGTACCTCCAAGAAGAAGATTCATCCAAAGATACTCCAAGCAGGCTAACTTAGACGTTTAACGCAATGGAAGAGAGAGTAGTCATAGTAGACAGAGACGACCAAGTAATTGGTGATCTCCCTAGAAGCCAAGTCGCTCCAGAGACATACTACCGCATTTCCTCACTGATTGTTTACAACGATAAAGGAGAAATCCTCCTCGGGAAGAGGGCTTCCACTAAAGCCAAAAACCCAGACAAATGGGCTCCATTAGTAAATGGAACAAATGCACTGGGAGAAACATATGAGAGCAATATTGAAAAAGAGGCTATGGAGGAGATTCAATTCAAGCTTAGTGAGTATTGGACAGTAGATACCATTAGGGTAGAGGAAAACTTTAACTATTTTGTACGATACTTCGCAACCATAATTACCGATACTTCGATGCTAGTTCTAGATCCAAACGAAATATCCGAAATGAAATGGTTTACAGTACAAGAGCTTGAAAACGAGCTGGAGGCTAACAGCGACTCGTTCGTTCCGAAGTTCAAGGAGTATATCCTCCCTATAATCAAAAAAGGTATTCCTAAAGCTTAGGAATGTGCAAATAAATTCACAATTGCTTTGAAGAACTGCTTCTTGTTTAGATATTGATCAATAATCAAAGAGTCAATACCTGCATTAGTTGCAAAATCATGATCAGTTCTTGAGTCACCAAAGTATATATACGCTTCCTTTGGAAAGTCATACTTGGCAATCAACTGTTCTAAACAGAAAGGATCAGGTTTTTCATGCCCCTCATCAGAACAGGAAATAATGTTGTCAAAATACTTCTCTAGCTTACTATTTGATAGAATTTTCTTTGTTGAACCATACTGTCTATTCGTACAAATAGAGAGTATCTTTCCCTCATCTTTTAATTTTCTAAAGAAATCCTCAGCTCCATCAAAACACAATATAGCCGCAGCCTTCTGTGTATGCATCTCTTCATTCTCAGCAACCAGTTTATATGGATCAGCCTTAACACCTATATGATTCAACCCCTCTTCAAATATTAAATGCATAGCTTTTCCACGTGTTGTGAAGTGAAGATTTCGAAGAAACTCCTCATGCTCAGCACTCAACTTCTCAACATAAGGAAGAAAAGTATCAACAAACATCTGCTGGTTAAAATCATACGATGCACTAATAGTGTCATCTAAATCGAATACAATATGCTTTTTCATATAGACTATTTCAAATATAACTAGGTGACTAGGATTATACTCCAAACACGAACGAATTTAAATCCTGAAGCAAATAGATATATAATGAAAAGATGATTGTAACAGAAGCGATATATAATCAAGAAACCCTCATCCAATACTACCAGGAGGTTCAATCACCCCTTTATGTAGGCATAGACGGCCTCAGATACACCCTCTCGACAGAAAAATACCTTGATACCGTAAAACCGTCTGGGGTAATAATCATGGGAGGAAACATCCAAAGCCAAGAACAGCTTTCCGACCTCATTTCAGATATACACAGTTACGCCAAAAGCAAAGGAATAACTATTAAGGTGGCTATCGATGAAGAGGGAGGACTAGTATCACGCCTAAAGGCACTTCCTTCATACCCAAAAGATTTTAAGGGAGTAAACGAGAAGAACCCTGCTAAAACACAGCAACAGATTAAGCTTCTTCAGCAAATAGGCATAGATATAAACTTTGCCCCCGTAGCGGATGTTGCCTATACATCAGAATCAGTAATGAAAGAGAGGAGTGGGGGAGATACCCCGGAAAAAGTAGCTGAGAAGGCGCTAGCATACAGTAAAAGCTTAATTGAAAAAGGAATAGCACCAACTCTAAAACACTTCCCAGGACTTGGAAGAACAAACAAAGATACACATTTAGATAAGGTAGAAGTGGAAATAAGCTTGGAAGATTGGATTAAAACAGACGCAATCCCATACACCAAGGCCCAAGAGACACTGTCACAATTTAATGTAATGCTTGGGCATGTAACATATCCGCAAATTGATAAATATCCTGCAAGCATATCATCAAAGTGGGTTAGCATATTGAGAAATAACATAGGATTTAAAGGGATCATATTTACTGACGACTTAAAAATGCAGGGATTGTCTGGAGATGCATCTAAGTATAAATGCAATACTTTAAACCTTTCAGATGAGGAATATGCTATACCTGTAACCATAAAGCAAGCAAAAGAAGCAGGAGTGAACCACCCCCTGATTATCCTCACTCAATCGCAAACACAAGAAGTTTTTTCAGACTGGATAAGGATTGAAAAGGATTGCAGATAACAATATAATGGGTAGTTAACTTTTCAAGTAATAATAGTGATTAGCATAGAGAAAGCGTTAAAATTTCCTTTTAAAGAGAGCAATTGGATGAAGACAGTAGGAGTGTACTTCTTAGTATTACTCACCCTGGCAACAATAACATTTATAGTACAACTTTTCTTTCAACTTCCAGCAGAAATACTTGATTCAATAGCTCAGGAAAGTGGAGAAACCAGTTTACAGGTAGCCGCTCTTGGAGCAAATTTTGCATACCTAGCGGTAAGCTTGATTATATCTATAGTAACCTTCCCGGTTACCCTATACCTTTCAGGATATGTGTTTGATACTGTAAGACACCTGATGAATGGAAAGGAGAATGCTATTACCGCCCACGGTAACTACCTATTTCGCATAAAGATAGGCCTTGTAAGAATGTTAGTTTCAATAATCTTAGGGTTCCTATCTCTTTTCACCCTTGTAATCCCAACGATAGTTATAATAGCAGGAGCCCTGACAATGGAAACCTCCGCTATCCTTGCATTTATTCTCCTCGCCTTCGGTTTTCTTCTCTCAATATCCTGGTTAGTATTTACAATCCTGGGAGTAAAGCTGGTTCAGTATGCCATGGAGTATATATACTTGAAGAGCGGTTTTAAGTATATATTCAATTTAAATAGAATATTTAGGCTCATAAAGACAAACTTCAAAAGCCTCATTATGCTATTGGCTGTTGAAGTCCTAACGGGAATGATAAATGCCTTCGCCTTTATACTTTTCTGTTTAGTATTCTTTGTCCAGCCTGCCGTATCAACCGCATTAACCTTCTCACTGGCATACTACTACGGAGAAACATTTAGAGGTATAAAAGAAGCATAATAGAGGTTTAATAAATTCCCTTTTTAGGGTATTATGAAGACTAGCCTAAGTATAATTTAGATACTACAAGACATGAGCGAAATAAAAGACGAGTTAATAAAACGAGCCCAGGAAGAAGCTAACCAAATAGAACAGAAAGAGGCTCAGCAGGTACCTGTAGAAACGGAACCTGAGGTTGAAGAAAGTGATGATGAGAATGGACTAGCATATACATCAGATTTCAAGCCTGGAGAGATTGCCAATAGCTCAATTTCATTTGAGATGAAAGCTCGATACCTCGACTACTCAATGTCGGTAATCGTTTCAAGAGCTCTTCCAGAAGTAAAAGATGGATTAAAGCCATCGCAAAGAAGAATTCTTGTGGCAATGAACGATATGAATCTTGTTCCAAGCGCTCATTACAGAAAATCTGCAAAAATCGCAGGTGACACATCAGGTAACTACCACCCTCACGGAGAGGTAGTAATCTATCCAACAATGGTAAAAATGGCTCAAGATTTCTCAACTCGATACCAGTTGGTAGATGGACAGGGAAACTTCGGAAGCATCGACGGAGATCCAGCAGCTGCAATGCGATACACGGAAGCCAAGATGTCCAAAATCACGGTCGAGCTTCTCAAAGATTTGGAAAAGGGAACTGTACCATTCATTCAAAACTATGACGGAACTCGTTTAGAACCAACCGTTCTTCCAGCAGCCTTCCCACAACTTCTTGCCAACGGAAGCGATGGTATCGCAGTTGGAATGGCAACCAAGATTCCTCCTCACAACCTTGGAGAGCTCATAAAAGCACTTAGGGAGATGATTAAACGAGGAAATGTCTGGGAAGGGTTAGCCATATACAATACCCTTAGATTAGAAAGAGAGAAGGGAGAAAGAATCCCAATGACTCTGGATCCAAGACCAGTTGAATACCTTAGTAACTATGTTAATAAATATGATTTAAACTTCGATCAGAAGATTGAAGAGCTTAGAACCAGATTAAATTCTGGAGAGCATCTATATCCTGAATTTAAATCCGAGATAACTCCTGAGGAGTTAATGGCGATAATCCCAGGACCTGACTTCCCAACAGGAGGAACAATCTACGATAAAAATGAGATATTAAATGCATACTCAACAGGAAGAGGGAGAATCCTTCAAAGAGCAAAAGCTTCGATTGAAGAAGGTACAAAAGGAAGATACGAGATCATCGTAACCGAGATCCCATACCAGGTTAACAAGGCATACTTGATAGAAAAGATTGCGGATTTGGTAAAGGATAAAAAGATTGAAGGAATTGCAGATATCAGAGATGAATCAAACCGAGAAGGGATGAGAATTGTTGTAATCCTCAAAAAGGATGTACAGCCTAAAACCATACTCAACAAGCTCTATAAATATACCGAAATGCAAAAGGTCTTCAATGCCAACATGATTGCATTGGTAGAACAGGAACCAAAAACGCTTCCGATCAAACAGATGCTTGAACTTTTCCTTTCATTCAGAATTTCAGTAGTAATTAGAAGATTTGAATTCGATCTCGCGGAGGCTAGATACCGAGCTCACATTCTCGAGGGATTACTAAAAGCCCTAGACATTCTTGATGAGGTAATTGCAACCATTAGAGGTTCAAAAACTCAGGAAGAAGCAAAAACGAATTTGATTGAGAAGTTTGAATTCACTGAAGTCCAGGCACAAGCAATATTGGAGATGCAGCTTAGAAAGCTGGCTGCTCTTGAAAGAGAGAAACTACAGAACGAGTATAATGAGCTATCAGAGAATATCAAAACATACACAGCAATATTAGCAGACCCACAGAAGGTGCTTGAAGTAATTGATACTGAACTTACTGAGATTGGTGAGAAGCATGGAGACCCAAGAAGATCAAAGGTAATAAAAGGGAAGATAGATGAGATTGCCGAAGAGGATTTGGTAGCTGCTGAGGATACCCTCGTAACCTTGAGCCACTCAGGATATATTAAAAGAATTCCTCCTGATACATACAGAACTCAAAATAGAGGAGGCAAGGGTGTAACTGGGGCAACGACAAAAGAGGATGACTGGATATCACACGCAATTTTATGCAACACCCATGATGATCTGATGTTCTTCAGTAACAAGGGAAGGGTGTTCAGAATAAGAGGATATGATATTCCTGAATACGGTAGAACAGCCAAGGGTCTTCCAATTGTGAACCTCATTCCGCTTGAACAGGATGAGCGAGTCACCAGCGTTTTGAATATGAGCAGAAATAGTGATGAGACAGGGGCTTCATACAAGTACCTATTCATGACGACCAAGAAGGGTACCGTTAAGAAGACCGACATAACTGATTTCGATAAGATTAGAGCTACTGGATTGATTGCAGCCAAACTTGAAGTTGGAGATGAACTTCTCACCGTAAAACCAACCTTAGGTACAAGTGAGGTTATTCTTGTAACCAAGGAAGGTAAATCCATTCGATTCAAGGAGGAAGATGTGAGACCAACTGGTAGAGCTACAATGGGGGTACGTGGGATCAAGTTTGCCAAGGATAATGATGAGGTAATATCAATGGAAGTAGTTAATGGAACAGAGGGAAGTCTATTCACACTATCCGAAAACGGATATGGAAAAATGAGTAAACTTAATGAGTACGCTCCACAGGGTAGGGGAGGATCGGGAGTATTCACCTTTAGAGTAACTCCAAAGACAGGTAAGCTTGTTGTTGCAAAGATGGTTATGAATAAAGACGAGAGTGATATTGTTGTTATTTCAGAAAAAGGTGTAATCATAAGGACTCAGATGAAGGATCTTCCAACCCTTGGAAGACAGACTTCTGGAGTTAAAGTTATGAACGTAGGGAGTGAGGATAAAGTTTCTGCAATAGCAGTAATATAGTATAATTAGGGTATGCCAACAACAATACCTGAAAAGATAAAAAGACTGCTCTGGGATTCAAAAATAGAGGATATTTCCTTAACCAACAATGCTCAATATATTATTGAGAGAGTGCTTGAATATGGAGACCTCAGTGAAGATAAATGGATGATAGAAACCTTCAGTAAAGATGCCATTATTAAAACGATAACTGAAAGTAAGAGACTATCCGCCAAAACAGCAAACTATTACGCGCATATATATAATATAAATCCCGTACAGATAGAGTGTTTAAGGAATCCCTATACCCAAAAACAGAACAGGTTCTAAATAAGATCAAGGACTTGTCGCTCATACAAAACTACTACCTTGCAGGGGGAACAGCTTTAGCACTTCAGTTGGGGCATAGAAAATCCATAGACTTAGATTTTTTCACGGATAATTTTCCAAAGATAGAGACTTTAATCCAAGAGCTATCTAAGTTCAACCCGCAGATA
>DDBW01000015.1:0-17840 GCA_002335495.1 Candidatus Dojkabacteria bacterium UBA2022
AAAGGATGGGAATATAAAGGTGGATGTGAATGCTCCTGGTTACTCATTTACCCTTCCGGATGTTGATGGGAAGGAGTACTCATTAAAAGATATTAAGAGTGATAAACCGATTGTGCTTGCTTTCTATGCATCTTGGTGTCCAACTTGCCAGGTTAGTGCTCCGTTACTATCACAGATGTCTGAGAACTATAAGAATGATGTTACTATCTGGGGTATCGATTCAAAGGAGTCTGGCGAGAATGTAAAAGGGTTTATAGAAGAACATAATATCAAGCATCCTGTTTTGGTAGATGAAGAGGGTTTTGTGGCTTTGGATTACGGAGTTGGATATAATAGTTTCTTTGTACTTTTAAATAGCGATGGTACTGTTTATAAAAAGATATCGGGTGAGATTAAGGAGCAGGATGTGGTTGATTTAATAGATGCTAATTAAATAGGATTATTAACCAGTAATGGCCCTTAATTTTGCATTCGCAGATCTTAGTTCTTTTAATAGAATTTCTTCAATATTTACGTCAAATTTTTCAGATAAATTTTTCCTATGAGTACTAAAATAGCTCAGGTCATTTGTAATTACACCAATGTATCGATGAATGACTTCTAACGCGAGGTCGTTTCTTTCTGTATTTTGTAAAACTCCAACTAGGTTATGTACAACCTGGAGACGATTTGGACAGTATCCAAGGCTAGGTGTATTTGAATTCCTATCTATAAGCCATGATGAAATCGAAGAAGTGTCTGATCCGTACTTATCGAACATTGTTAGGGAGGAGAAAATTTCGTTCATTCTCTGCCTTGTTGATTCCGTATCTATCATTTTAGCTGGACTATCCAGAATCGCATTCACGATATCATTTTTAATATAGTCCGAAAGTGCGTTGGCAGTATCAAAGAAATAAAACTGATCCCTGAATTTTTGTATGTAATACATAGCTTCAAATGAGAGGGGATCTATACCAGTATTCCTTAGCCATTCAGAGGCAGTTGGGTTCAATTCTATTGCAAGTGTTCGTTTGTTATTGCCTGTACCCAAAATCTCTCTAAAATCGCTACCAGTTTGCTTTTCAACTTCTGATTTCACAAGTTGAAATTGTGCATCGAGACATCCTGAAAGGGCATTGATAGGTGGAACTATTGCATAATATTTCTCACTGAAGTGTTCTCCTGTTAAATCAAGTTCTATTTGAATTGTCTTATCTATTATTGATACCACAATAGATTATATTACGGGGTATGGCGCAAGTCAATTTGCGCATGGATTAAAAATTTATGTTAGACTTAATAGATGTTAATTAAATTGTTTACCAAATTTATTATATGGAGGTGTTTAACTATCTTTTAATATCTCTTGGTATTCAGATTGTCCTTGGTACAATTGCAATCGTTAGAAAGACTGATATACTAACTGATATCTCATATGGCTTAACTTTTCTACTACTCATTTCCCTTGCTTTCTGGTCTGAAATTTTTGATCCTGTAAAAATGGTTCTTTATATTTTGGTTGCTTTGTGGGCTCTTAGAATTGCTGGATATCTTTTTATTAGGATTTTAAAGACAAAGAGGGATAAAAGGTTTGATGGTATTAGAGAGAATCCTGTTAAATTTATGTCTTTCTGGCTACTACAAGGAGTTACAGTTTGGGTTGTTCTTCTTCCTTCCATAGTTCTTATCGATTTAGATTATTCTCTCTCTTTTAATGCGATTTCTATCATTGGAATTATTTTTGCATTCGTAGGATTAATTATCGAGGGTATTGCTGATATGCAGAAGTTTAGGTTTAAGAGTTTGAAAGAGAATGAGGGTCGTTGGGTAGATGTTGGTTTATGGAGGTTCTCAAGGCATCCTAACTACCTAGGGGAGATTATGGTATGGGTAGGTGCGTTTATATTTGTTCTTCCCTTTATAAATGGTATTAGTATTTTTTCTATTATTTCTCCTTTATTTATCTATTATCTTCTCACTCATGTTAGTGGTATTCCAACTTTGGAGAAGAAATATGATGAAAGGTTTAAAGATAACAAAGAGTATCAGGAATATAAAAAGAGAACAGGGAGATTATTGTTTAAGTTTTAGCCTCTTTTCACGTCTTCTTCAGGGGTGTATAATGTTATAGGATTGTTTGGAAAGGAAGGAAGGTTAGGATGAGACTGGAAGGGTTTAAGATAAGACTTGACGATGTAATCGGTTTGGCTCTTTTTATTGCAATGGTGCCTCTATTTAACAATAGTATTTCCGGAGCGGTAATCTTCTTGGGAGCCCTAGCGATAGTGGCTGCTATTCCAGAAGATGACGAAGCTAGGAGGTATCTTGAGGCCACAATGGCGGTAATTGCCATTGGAGTTGTGCTGATACTTGAAGGGATGGTATTTCCACCAGCTTGGGCTATCGTTACCGATAGATTAGCCAGTGTAGTACTGAGAGTTCTTTTCTACGTATCAGTTTCTTTCGGTATCCTATTTAATGGGATTGAATCCTCCGGTGTTCTACTTCGCTGGACTATTGATCTCTTAAAGTATCTTGCCGAAAAAGTTCTTCCTCAGCTTTTGGGATATCTGCGCGCAGCAGCGGAGAGTTCCGAGAAACGGAAGAAAAGTGCAATAAAATCGAAAGCAAAGCAATACGGTGAATGAACAATCCTAAATTTTTATCACTGCCCGGGGCGAGGTCTCTTAAATCCAAACGCTTTCATGCGTAAGAGACCTCCCCTAGGAACCCCTACCTATTTAGTCTATCCTCTCTATTACATACTCTAGGAAGTTACCGTATTGAGTATCTAATGCTTCGTAATATTCTTTTCCATCTCTATAATCCTTATCTAATACATTTAAATCAACAAGTTTCTCACAAATATATCTCACCTTGCTCTCTGTAGTTTTTGTTTCTTTTACTAACTCTTCAACAGTTTTCTCCTCATGCGTTTCAAATAGAAAGTCTAAAATCATTAAGGCATATGGATCTGCCATAACTTCAAACATATTTGCATATCTAGTTGCTATTGAGTACGTCATTTCTAATAACTACTTAATTTATCTAGTTATATAATAGCATAGTACTTGAATTAATTACCCTATCAATATATATTTAGGTATATGAATATGAACTCAAAAATGATGTCTAAATACTTTCGAGTATTATCAAACCCAACAAGGTTGGCTATCTTTTTGGATATACTAGATACCTCCTGCGAAAGTTGCATGGAAAAGGCCGATATGTCTGATAACTGCGTAACAATGATTGCTAAGTGCTTAAACATTCCTCAACCAACAGTATCAAACCATGTAAAAGAATTGGTAGAATCTGGCCTTGTTGAGTCTAAGAGAAAAGGAAAGAACATATACCTCTTCCCAACCCAAGGTTGCAGTGATGCTATGATTGAATTTAGCAAGTATGTAAGCGAGAAGGTAAGTAAATAAATTTAGTATTTAACTGCCATGCAAGGTATTCGTTATACTCTTTCTCCCCTTCCCTATGATTACTCAGATTTAGAACCTGTAATTTCAAGTGAGATTATGCAATTACACCACGATAAGCATCATTTGGCGTATGTAAACGGGGCCAACGCAGCTTTGGAACTACTTGAGAAAGGTCGTTCTGGTGACACAAGTGTTAACCTAAAAGCTGTTATGCGCGATCTTAGTTTTCATTTAAATGGTCACATTTTGCATGAGATATTCTGGAAGAATATGAGGAAATACTCAGAAAATAATCCGATACCAACTGAACTAGAGGATATTATTGTAAAGAATTTTGGATCTGTAGAGGCCTTTAAAAAGGAGTTTGTAGAAGCAGGAAAGGCCGTTGAGGGATCTGGGTGGGTTGTAATGTATAAGGATGGAGATAATAACCTTCTTATTTCACAGGTTCAAAACCATAACCTGCTATCTATAACAGGATTTACTCCTGTACTTGTAAATGATGTATGGGAGCATGCGTATTACCTTGATTATAAAAATGATAGAGGAACATATTTAGAGAAGTGGTGGAACGTAGTTAATTGGGACGAAGTACTCAGAAATATAAGATAACCAACTACTCGTACCGTAGAGCTTTTATTGGATCCAACTTCGCAGCTCTTACTGCTGGATATATACCCGCAACAATTCCTACTAGAATGCTAAGACCCGTTATTATTAATGCAATTGTCCAATCAAACGTAAAGAAAGTTGTTGCATTGAAACCTGCGTTGTTAAGCTGCTCTACGATCAATGAATCTGTGCCTTTCATTATTAGAAATATTGTAACAAGACCCAGTACCCCTCCGAGCATACCTATGAAGCCAGATTGAATAAGGAATATTACTAAAACTTGAGTATCAGAAGCTCCAATCGCCTTGATGATTCCTATCTCTTTTGTCTGCTCGTATATACTCATTATCATTGTATTAATGATTCCGATACTTGCTACAAGTGCTGATACTAGTCCAAACATCACAAGAGCAATAGTAAGACCTTGTGTGATGCTTCCAAGGATGGAAATTACATCATCAGCAGTAAAAGTCTCATATCTAAACTCATCTTTTACAAATTCCTTGAAGTCTCCTACCCTATCATTCTCAGTTGTAACATAAAGATTATCATAACCAATCTCCTTTACATACTCTTCGTTATTTTTAAACCCACCCAAAGAGCTAAGTACTGTTAAACTATCGTCCATGTGTAGAACAGCATCATTTCGATCTTGTCCTGGATCAAAAACTCCCGTGATTGTATATTCAAACTTTTTACCAATGATACTCTTGGATCTATTTGAGAGTAATGATGACGGGGAAGGTTCTAGTATAATTGTTTTCCCAATTATTTCCTCAGGTGATTGTTTATAGAACTTTGTAACTGCGGTTGAGACCCATATTTTTCCCTTCTCCGTATCGACCACGTCACCTGTAAACTCTGCAAAATATGAGTTATCAGACTTAACATCCCAACCGGCCATAAAAGCCTGAGGATATGGTACTTTCTTTTCTTTAA
Source organism: Candidatus Dojkabacteria bacterium UBA2022 (assembly GCA_002335495.1). Lineage (GTDB taxonomy): Bacteria > Patescibacteriota > Dojkabacteria > SC72 > SC72 > UBA2022. The sequence continues at coordinate 4,965 of DDBW01000015.1, forward strand.
GTGTCATTTGCATGCCGGATATCACAGTCATACGGGAGATCTCTTTCACATAGTCTAATCCTTTAATTTTTGTAAGGACTTCCTCATTCATTACGACAGGTTTCTCATCCTGTTGATCATAGGTTTGATCGCCAGAACCAGTAAACATATTTAAAGCTCCGCCCTGTGTGACTATTACTTGGTTAGGTTTGAGGATGCTATTAAACTGATCAACAAGCAATCCTTGAAGATCTTGCATTCCAAAAATTATAAAGCTGATAAGAAACACTGCAATGGTTATACCTAAGCTTGTTAAGATTGTTCTAAGTTTTCTTCTAAGTACAAGACTTAATGCGTATTTAAACATTTTTTTAATTATTAATTTTACCGTCTTTCAAATGTATACTGAAATCTACGTTCTTAAATAGTTCAGGGTCGTGAGTAACAATGATTAAGGTAGTGCCTTCTTCTTTATTCAATTCGAAAAGTAGCTCGACGATTTCATTTCCTGTCTTTGAATCAAGATTCCCAGTGGGTTCATCTGCAAGGATAATTTGAGGTTTTGATATCAAGGCTCTTGCAATTGCAACTCTTTGAGATTGCCCTCCTGATAGTTCAGCTGGAGTGTGTTTAGCTCTGTCTTTGAGGCCTAGTCTATCTAGCAGATGAGCTAGTCTGTTTTCGGCTTCAAAGGAAGACATCTGCTTACCAAAAGATATTGGTAACATAATGTTTTCAGCTACTGTAAGGGAAGGGACTAAGTTAAACTGTTGAAATATTGTTCCAACAACTTTTCTTCGGTAATCGTTAGTATTGTAGTCCTTGATATTCTTTCCATTTACAAGTATTTCTCCGCTGTAGTCAGTATCAAGCCCACCTAAAATATTTAGCAGAGTTGATTTACCCGATCCAGAAGGACCGACTATGGCAACCGTACTGGAATCAGGAATTTCAAACGTAACCCCATCCAGAGCTTTAACTGTAACTTTCTTATTCTGTTTATACTCTTTCCTTAGATCTTGAGCTTTTATCATACCTATTCAGGATATAACATAGTAGCTTCTAAATCAAGGAAGTTATACTCTCCCTTGGACTATGTATACAACTTGTGATTTGTTTATATTCTTACCAATCGCCTTCCAATCAGCAACAGTTTTTGTAACTACTTCTTCGGTATCGTGGTCAATATTAATACCAAGACAAAGTAATGAATTACTATTTAGGTTATTAATGATATCTTCAAACAGGTACTGCGCTCGGTATGGGGTTTCAATAAATATCTGTGCATATCCCGTTTTAATAGACTCTATTTCAAGATTTTTAATGTACTTAACTCTTTCAATCTGATCTTTTGGTGCATATCCGTTAAATTTGAAGTTTTGGCCGTTGAGTCCTGAGGCAGCGAGGGTTTGGAGAATAGAGCTAGGACCAAAGAAGCATTTAACATGAATCCCTTCTTTTTGAGCAAATTTTACAAGGTTACTACCCATATCTGCTATCCCAGGATACCCCGCATCACTTATTACTCCCACACTCTCTCCTCCCATCAATACTTTGAGAGCATCGTCAGCATTTACCTGACTATTTTCATTGAGCTCTATAAACCTGAGTTGTGATACCTGTCTATCCTTGTTTAAACCTCTTAAAAATGATCTCCCTATTTTAGGCGTTTCAACAACAAAAACTTCAAGGCCTCTAATTATGCTTAATATCTCTTCAGGATATGTCTCTACAAAAGGTTTGCCTGAAAGGGAGGTAGGTATAAGGTATAGAGTCGCGGCCATATTAGTATGTTCTGTAGAAATTAGTATCAATATCCGTAAGCTTCTGCTTCCATATTGCAGGCCTTCCATGGGGGCAGCTGTATGGGTTGCTGCATCTCATGAGATCAAGGTAAAGGTGAAGTCCTTCATATGGAGTTAGGGGCTGTCCTTTTCGAATACTTCCGTGACATGCCAATGTGGCTAAAATATTCTGTTTTGCATTTTCAAAGGATTTTTTAACATCTCTTTGATCATCACTTAGCTGAAATATTTCTCTAAAAAGCTTTTCAATATCCTGTCCAGAGAATATAGATGGCACAGCGGTTATTTTTAATATTGCACTTTCTAGCTCTATAGTAAAGCCTAGGCTTTCAAAAAAATCTTCAGACTCCTTGATATAAGATGCCTCTGACTCATTTATCTCGATTTCTAGGGGCATTAGAAGGGCTTGTTTATCCATACGTTTATTTTCAATACTACCCTCAAGTTTTTCGAAGTTAATTCTTTCTGCCGCAGCATGTTGATCCATCATAATTAAGGTATCCTCATGTTCGATAACAATGTATTTATTAAAGATCTGAAATACCTTATTTACGTCAATCTGGTCTCGGGTATGATTAACGGGTTGATCGTCCTGTTTGATTTCAAGGATCTCTTTGGAGAAGTTCAAGCTTTGCTGAATATTAAACTCTTTTGGAGCTTTATCAAATCTTATCTCCCTGCTTTCACTAGGACTTGTAGAATTAAACATAGGAGATTGTTTGTAGTTTTTGGAAGGAGTAATATCGTTCAGGAAGCTTGGGGCATGGGAGGGTATGGCGCTTGTATAGTTAGTAACGCTGTTCTCGGTTTTAACAAGTTTTTGTAATGCAGTTGAAACTGCTTCCTCTATCGCGGAATATACTCTGTATGGGTTTTCAAATCTTACCTCTTCTTTTCTAGGATGCACATTTACATCCACAAGGTTGCTATTTATTTTTATAGAGATAACAAATGGGACTTTCTGTGTATTTGGTATAAATCGTGAGTATGCACTTCGAACGGACTTAGCGATTCCAAAGTCCCATATGGAGCGGTTATTTACAAAAATGTACTGATCATTAACCTTATCGTAGTTATCTTTAGGATGAGCACTATATCCTGTTATTGAGATGCCTGCTCCATTGTACTCAATTGGAAACATTCTAGATATATGATCTGCTTTTAGAACTTTCTGAATCCTTTGTAGATCTAAACCTGGTTTTTGGGATGTCGTTGGTGTGTTTATTACTTCTTTTCCATCCTTGAGAATTATGAACTGTATGTTTGGATAGTATAGGAGGAATGGGGTAGCAATTTCTATAATCTTTCTATATTCAGTTTCCGCAGTTTTGAGAAACTTTTGTCGAGCAGGAATATTATGAAATATATTTCGAACGGTTATGGTTGTTCCGATGTCTCTTGCGGCTCGTTTTACATCCTTGGGAGTTATGCCATCAAACTCGAGAGAGTATGCGGTGTCATTTTCTGATGTTTTAGATGTGATAGATACTTGAGATACAGCGACGATTGTAGAGAGAGCTTCTCCTCTAAACCCCATGGTTATAATATTATTGAGGTCTTCAAGGGTAGATATTTTACTTGTAGTATGGGCTTCAAATACTGTAGGAAGATTTTCCGGAGATATGCCTATTCCGTTATCTGATATTTCTAAGGTTTTGAGTCCTCCTTGTTCAATTTTAATTTTAATAATTGATGCGCCAGCATCTATTGAATTATCAATTAATTCCTTGACAATTGATGATGGTCGTTCTATAACCTCACCTGCGGCTATTTGATTAATTAACTCTTGAGGAAGTTTATTTAGTTTCTTCATAATGAGGACATTATATATTTAAGAAACGTAAGTATCAAATGACAGATACAACATTCTCAGATAGAAACCTAGAGATACGTCTCGGGATTAAAGAAAATTCAATTCTCATACAGGAGACAGATTTTGTATATCAGATAAATTGGTTTAACAACGATGATACCTTATTAGCGAGAGTTATGTTAACTGAAGATTATTTATCAGTGATTGAAGCTCCAACTAAACTAAATGGTGATATGCGACCTGATGAACAGGTTACTTTTACCAAAATAATTATAGATTTTGCCAAGAGTCATAAGTTAAATTACTTATATTGGATGGCTGAAAATCGTGTTCAAGAGCTATAGAAGAGTAAACTTTTCCTGAGTTTCTTCACACTCCTCCTTACTCAACCATCGATCCCTATCCTTCTGTAGATCGCCAATTGATACTAAAGCTGACTCCCAGTCACTTCCTTCTCCATTATGTGGAACAAGGTGAATGTGAGAATGTGGAACGTCTCTTCCAAACGTGGCACTGTCTACATATTTATAACCTAGTTTATTTCTATAATGATCAACAATTTCCTGCGCAAAAGAATAGTACTCTCCTATGTTATCTACATCCCAGACAAATGTGTGATGCTTCTTAGGGATAACTAAGGTATGCCCCTCTGTAAAATGAGCAAGGTCTAGAAAGGCGAGATATTTATCATTCTCATGTATTTTGTAACAAGGGATTTCACCTCTAGTGATCTTGCAGAAGATACAGTTATCCATAGATATTAAATATAACTAATTAATATATCCTAACTCATTTTGTTATATAATCAAAGATATGGAGAAAAACGTTCTTGATCTACAATCGAATTTTAAACCTTCACGAGATCAAAGAGAGGCTATTACATCTCTTGTTAAAAACATTCAGGAGGGAAAAGATAGGCAGGTATTGTTAGGAGTAACAGGTTCTGGAAAAACATTTGTGATGGCTAATGTAATTGAGCAACTTAACCGCCCTACCCTAATTCTGTCACATAACAAAACATTGGCCGCCCAGCTGTATGAAGAGTTTAAGGAGTTCTTTCCAAATAATGCTGTGAAGTACTTTGTCTCATACTATGATTACTACCAGCCTGAGGCTTATATACCCAACCGTGATCTTTATATAGAGAAAGAGTCGGAAGTTAACGAACAGATAGAGCGACTTCGCTTTTCAGCTATGAATGCCGCTGTGACAAGAAGCGATACTATCGTTGTCGCTTCAGTTTCGTGTATCTATAACATAGGTAGTCCTGAAAATTATGAGAATAAGGCCCTCACACTTAAAGTTGGTATGGATTACCCTATATCTCAACTTGCCAGTATGCTAGTGTTTATGAGGTATGACAGACACGGAGAGGATTTTGTAGCTGGATCATTTAGAGTTAAGGGGGATGTTGTTGATATTTTCATGCCATATGATGATTTCCCTATCCGTCTTGAATTTTATGGCGATACTATTGAACGAATTTCGTACATTGAAGCGATAACAAAACATAGAGTAAAAGATGTAAAAGAGATAGAAATATATCCTGCAACATCTCTTGTATACGACCAACCGACTATTGAGAACGCCCTTACGATGATAAAAAGAGATCTTGATATGAGGGTTAACTTCCTTAAGAATATCGGCAAGGATATCGAGGCTAATCGTCTTTTACAGAAAACCAATTATGACATGGAGATGATAAGAGAGGTTGGATACTGTAAAAGTATGGAAAATTACTCAATATACTTTGATGGAAGAAGGCCCGGGGAAGCCCCTTATACTCTTCTTGATTATTTCCCTAAGGATTACCTTCTTTTTATAGATGAATCGCATATTACAGTTCCGCAGGTGAGAGGTATGTACAATGGGGATCAAGCTCGCAAAGAGAATCTGGTCGAATACGGTTTCAGACTTCCATCTGCTCGTGATAATCGTCCACTTAAGTTTGACGAGTTTGTAAAAAAACAAGGTTACACAGTATATTTCTCAGCTACTCCAAGTGAATGGGAAATTCAGGATTCGCATGGAGACGTAATTGAGCTAGTAACTAGACCAACAGGACTGTTAGACCCAATTATCGATGTGCGTCCTACTAATAACCAGATTGACGATGTTTTGAGCGAAGTAAAGGCTAACATCGCAAAGGGACAGAGAGTATTAATAACCACCCTTACAAAGAGAATGGCCGAAGACCTTTCTGCATATATTAAGGATATGGGGGTTAAAGTTCAGTACCTTCACTCAGATATAGATACTGTAGAGAGAGTTGATATTCTTCGAGACCTAAGACTTGGTGAATACGATGTATTAGTAGGTATAAACCTATTAAGAGAGGGTATCGACCTGCCTGAAGTTTCTCTTGTAATTATTTTGGACGCAGATAAAGAGGGATTCCTACGATCGAGAACAAGTTTAGTTCAAACTATCGGGAGGGCAGCTCGACACGTAGAAGGTAGGGTAATTATGTATGCAGATAATCAGACTGATAGTATGAAATTTGCATTAGAAGAAACTAGAAGAAGAAGGGCTATTCAGGAAAAGTATAACAAAGAAAATGGAATTACTCCGACCTCAATAGTAAAAGGAATTAGAGATAGATTAGTTGATACAAAAGAGGAACAATCTGCAATTGATTTTAAGGAGTGGGTTGAAACTGCAAAACCGCCGGAGAAAGAGATTAAAAGAGTAATCAAAGAGTTAGAGGATAAAATGCACTTATACGCTTCCAACCTACAGTTCGAAAAGGCCGCAGAAATACGTGACCAAATAAAGGAATTAAAGGCTATTTAAGCTTAAATGCTTTATCCGTATATATAAAGTATCCCAAATTGTTACTCAATTTGTAATCGTTACCATAAACCTGACCAGATAGACTTTGTACACCTTCAAATAACCCTTTTTGAGTATCCCATCGAGTTAGATTCATCTTTGTGAGCTTATTTGTTGAAACTTCAGCTTCGACATATTTAACTGCAGAATCAGGCTCTATCTTTCCTGTAAATCCAACAAAGTTCCAGCCTTGTATTAAATTCGTCGCAACTTTAGTATCAACCTTTTTTCCAGGAAGAATCAACGCCATAGCTCCTTTCATGTCAGAATTAGACACTATTACATAGCCATTTGATGGTTTAACTGGGAATGAATTGCCTACTAAACCTGGCTTTCGGTCGTCTCTAGGTCTGACTCCAGCGACCCATTTTCCATCACTAAAGGTTGTAATATATGTAACTTTTATCTCATCAATATTACCGATATTTAGCATTGCTTCTGAGGTGATATCGGTAGTATTTGCAGGCGAATTTACTATTGAGGATGGGTCTCGTTCGTAGTTAACGGCAACGAAATTATATCCAGAGTTAAGTTCAAGCCTAAATGCATCCTCTACTTTAACTGCTTTTATTGCATTTTTATCTTTAGGCGTTACTGGTATATCGGCTTTATCCTGATAACCTCTTGTATCATTCTTATTCTCGTAGAATCTATACTTAGCATCTGAGTTAATTGGAACATTGGAAATTTTATAATCACCAATCTCAATATTGTATATACCATCTTCTGTGAACCTAATTATACTTCCTGATACTTCTTTCACTTTTGATTCAGCTGCATATGCGTTGCCAATAAGTTTTGTAAATACATTACTATTCGTCTTCGAAATTGCAATATTGATGATCCCATCATCTTTTGGTGTGTCGTTAGGGTTTATACATCTAGTATTCACTCCATATGGAGATCCAGTTTTTCTGTTTATAGGAGTAGGAAGACCATTTTCACATACAACCTCGAAGGTTCTATCATTACAATTATTCTTCATATAGGTACCTTCATGCGTATCAGCAGGTACACCGGCACTTAAAGGTCTGCTCATAGCCTCACAATTAGCTCTCATCTCAGCATCCGTACTTCCTACTGTATCTACACTTCCTACCGCTTCAACGGTGAAATCACCTACTTTTTTGCCAACTGGGAAGCACTCTCCGCACTTATTACACACCCCATCGTTCTCGTAGTCAAAATAGATACTGTCTTTTCCAGAGTATTGAATTGCACAGCATAATGGTTTCGCTTCTTTTCCAATTTCATATTCAGTTATTTCGACTCCATACTGAACTTTACCTTTATTCTCAAACCCTTCAAAATTTGAACCTTGAGGCTGAGCCGCTTCACAACTTGTGGAGTTAACTAAGTTTGCACTGAATTTATCAGAACCCTCTACCAAAACAGCACAACATCTCTCTTTTTTAGTTCCAGATGAAGGGGTCGTTGGGATTGAACCTGGGTTATTACTTCCATTATTGCTTCCGTTATTACTCCCGTTGTTATTTCCATTATTGCTACCATTGTTACTACCATTATTTGTCCCAGAGCCTGGAGGAGGAGCTGCCCCATCTGTATCACAATCTAAGTTTGGTTGAGCTGATGACGGATTTTTCATCCAAGTAGGGAAAGGCCCCTTCCCATATGAACTCCACTGTAATTTGAGATCAGTGTAGTACTTTTCACCATATGAAGTATCTGTACAGTCACCTGTCCAGAATCCTGTTGACCATTTGACTATATCGAAACCACCAGTTAAACATTTTGTATGTGGAAGAAGCCCAAACATCTCAGTTTGAGCTTTAATATCCTCTTTTGGAGTCTGGTTACATCCGTACGCAGGATAATCACCTGCTCCTGCATAACAGTGAATTCCCATATCTTCTACTCCTGGGAATCTTTTATAGTTACTGGCTGCAGATTCATGTACCCATATATTCAGCATCATAGCTGGATTTATACCATTCTGCCTTGCTTTACACACAACATAGTTATAACAGGTATCGGCCTGGCTTCCATCTCCAGCAAGTCGGTTAGCATATGAGATAAATTGGTCCCTATCTATTTCATCTAATTCAAAGTCTTCATCCTTAAGATTTGCATTGCATGTGCCTCCGAAGTTGCCAGAGTTTCCACCAGATGTGCTCCCTGATGGAACTCCTTCACTAGCCGCTCTAACCATGCTTTCACAGTTATTACGTTTCTCTGAATCAGAACTACCTGAGACCTCAACCTCACCAACTTCTTCTATAGTCCCTCCAGCCGCTGAGGCCCCTACTGGGAAACAAGCTCCACATGATGAACATGGGGCGTCGTTCTCATAGTCAAACAGAACATTCTTTCTCCCAGATATAACTAATGCGCAACAGAATGAAGGGCCGGCCGCCTTTACTTCTGAGGCAAATGAGATCTTAAACTTTTCAGAGAGTGATTGTAACCTGTCATATTTAAACAGTTCAACTTTAACATTTCCACCTTTCAGTTGTTCAAATTGTCCAGGGATATCATTTTTATCCTCTATATGTGCAAATATATATGCCTCTTTATTTGTAGAGTCATCGCCAAGCAACGAAGAGTAATCTAAAACCCAACTTCCTTGTGGGTTTACATATGTAGATATTATTTCTGAAGGATTATCAAGGTTAATTCCAGCAGCACCCTTGGAGTACAGCTGAATGAAAATAAGACCATCATCGTACGCAGTATCTTTTTGATCCTGTAGGTCTCCATAAATAGTTTGAGGAAGAACTAGTCTCTCTGAAGTCGAACTGTCTGTTTGGAATTTAAATTCAGAAACGTTCTTAATAGCATACCATTCACTCTTCTGGTCTGAATTCTTAGCATCCCAGACCTTTAATCCATTTGAAACCCTAAATTCGTAGTCTTTTCCAGGTTTTAGATTCTCAATAGTGACATAGTGGGTATATCTATTTGTCAGGTTTACAACTTTTCTGGTTCCGTTATCGTTTACATCTCTTGCATCGTAATATCGATTGGATGAAAACAGGTCTATAAAGGTATTTGTGTATTCTCCCTTCTCTTTTATCAGAATTATTCCAGGGGTTTTCTCATCGGTAACCCAAGTAACTGTTGCAGAGGTGAGGGATACATTTGAGACCTTTACGTCACGAATATCAGCAAGGAAAATATTTTTAAGGGCAAAAAGTAACAGGGATATAAATACTAGTGAGGCCAAAGATATCCATACAACGGGTTTTATACGTATTTTCCTCTGTTTTGAAGCCATATTGGTATATTACCATATTTCCATCAAGTGAAATAGTATTTAGAGTTTAATTGACACCCACAATTTTGGAGATTACGATATTAAGTATGAAAAACAATAAAAAATATATTTTAGTTACAGGTGCGACTTCAGGAATAGGGAAAGCAATTGCTCTTTCCTGCGCTAGATACGGCCACTATGTATATGGTACAACTCGCGCATACGATGAGAATAAACTTCAGGAGTTAAATGACATTATTAAACAAGAGGGATTGAAATTTGAATGGTTGGAGCTTGATGTTACTAATGACGCCTCTATTGCAAAGCTGTCCGAAGCATTGAATGAGAGGCCTTTAGATGTGCTAGTTAACAATGCAGGATTTGGAGTTTTAGGTCCGGTAGAAAATTATAGTGTCGAGGAGGTGCAAAAACAGATGGATACAAATTTCTTTGGGGTGGTAAGAATGATCACAAAGTTCCTACCAAAGATAGCACAGAGTCAGACTCCTCAGATTATCAATATTTCATCAATAGCAGGTATTCTATCTGCTCCTGCCTACGGCATATATTCCGCTTCTAAAAATGCTCTAGAGGCGTATTCTGAGGCATTGTACTACGAAGTTTTTCACAGAGGGATTAGAGTTTCGCTTGTTGAACCTGGAGGGTTTGATACAGGCTTCTCTGCTAACTCAATAGGTTTAAATAGTGATGAGCTACAGAAACAGCCTTCTTGGTATAGGAATATCATTAAGTTAAGAAGCAGGAAAGTGGGATCAGATAAGAAGGTTGTATCATCAAGTAGAGATCCTATGAGGGTTGGAGAGTTAGTATTAGCAATTATGAATAGTAATTCAAGAAGGCTTAGAAATTTCATAGGTTCGGGAGCATATACAACCTACCTACTTAGAAGATACCTACCGAGCAGTGTATGGCAAGGAATAATGAAGCTAGTGATTAAGAGATTTAGTTAAGAATTATAACTTAAAGCTTATTTTGCTTATCATATTCTTCATCAAAAACATTACTCAATTGGTCAATTCTAATTCCTTCGCCACTACTCCCGTAAAAGGCCTTTGGGCTATGATAATGCGGAGGTCTAAATTCACTTATTTTTAGTATATCTGTCTTCTCCATCTTAAATGTTAGCGAATCCAGATACTGATCAATATGTTCAATGTTTTCGGACTTTGTAATCGGTAGCATACCCAGCGTTACCAACCAATTTAGTATAATTTGATTTTGAGTTTTACTGTATTTATATGCTAACTCTCGAAGCAATGGCCAATCTCTCAATAAAGTTCTATTTCTTCTTAGTGGTTGATATACCACATTTAAAATATCTCTTTCACTTGCCCAATCGATAACTCCATTGTCAGTATTCTCACGAATTTCGAAATTTAGACCAATTTCATGAGCAAACAGCTGACCACTAAATTCTCTATAAATTTTATTTAGATAAAGGATATTCGCATTCGTTATTGAAATAAACTTTGTAAAACCTGAATCAAGAGCTTTGTGAAGAAATTTCGTTAGATTTACTTCTCCGTATTTTTCGAAGGACATAACACTAATTTGTAAGGAATCTACCGCATCAATCTCTAGTTTACTACGAAAAGCAATAAGCTCATTTTCAGCATCTGCCAATGTGGGGGCAGAGTGTGTATATATTGTTTGCGTAATAAAGAGTTTACTCCTATTTACCTTAGATTTCTTGATAGCTTTAGAGAGTAGATCTAAACTTCTTCCTTCAGATGTCCAAACATTTGCTTCGATAAAGTTCATACCCATATTAAGCATATAACTCAAAGCCTCTATTTGCCTCTCATCGTCGTTATTTGGATTTGCATTTGCAAATCCCCCAATTCCCCAGGTTCCGATTCCAATGGGAAAGAGTTTTACGCCTTTGTGGTTCACTAACTGACTCATGGGTAATAATTCCAGTTAATTATTAAGAATCTTGAGAGAGTTGGACAAACTCAGGAACTTTTTCCATCTCAATCCCTTCTCAAGTATACGTATTCCACAGCTTTCTTTCAACTGGGTTGAGTATTTTGAGTTGAATTCATTCTCAATTCGAACTAATTTTTTAACGAGTACAAAAGGTGCGTAATATCAGCACAATCATGTCACTTATAGTCAGCTATACAATGAAAATGTCCATAAATACTAGCTCTTTGCGTGAAAACACAAAAATATTTTTTGAAAAGTACTCCAAGTACAACTCCCTTGCTCTGAACAAAATGAGGAACAATTTCAGTTGAAAATATTATTTAAACAGTTATGCATTTTCATCGTGTATAACCACCTTGTGGGTGGAATACCGACGACATCAATATCATTAAATTTTCCAACTAATTCGTTGTTTAAAGCCTTCTTAACATGATACTTTTCAATTGTTATCAAGTTATATGCATTCTTCTGTAGCGCAACAACTTTTGCATCGCTCCTATTATTAAAAAATCGGCTTGTGGTTTTCGCAAACCTTTTTAGTTCGTAAGTGTTAATTTTAGACATTATCCTTTTATCTTTATTGAGACATATTTAAATTGTTGCAATAGCCTGACCTCCTAATGAATCATTTAAGAGTGAATTCATCTGATAATCGAGCTTACTTATCAACATACTAGGCAACGGTCGCAGGTGTAGGAGACACAAAGCGAAGCGCAAGTGGAAATAAACCTCCAATAGAAAAATACCAAAACAGCTCAATATTTGGAATAAAACTGAGCAACGATTCACGGCTCTTTTCAAAATAGAAACTATCAATCCATGACGGATTCAAATTATAGAGAACCCAATAGACGATAAGGGTCAAAGTTAAGTTGTAGAGTCCATCAATAATAAATTTGGAAGGGGATTGCTTTATGACAAGATTAATTAGAATTGTAATTACTGATACCGAAATAATGGTAGAAATATAAGAGTTGAGGTGGATAACATAGAGCGAGGTTGACATAGTAAGAAAGCCGAGTCCAATAATAAAAATGATTCTTAAAACTCTTACATTTCGCGGATCAAATTGTATACTAGAGCTCATAAGTGGATACCCTACAATCGCAACTCCTCCATAAAAGAAACCGAAAAGTATGTCCTCCAATCCTAATCGGGTACCCGAGATGTTAAGTGGGTACCACCAGTCTTCCGTATACAGATACTGCGCGGGTAAAGACATACACAGTCCGATCACTGAGCCTAGCAAGATCTTTTTCCATTGGGATTTAAGGGTAATTAGA
>DDBW01000015.1:18110-46814 GCA_002335495.1 Candidatus Dojkabacteria bacterium UBA2022
AAAAAACGCTAAAAAGTAACGCAAGTGAAAGATAGATGTACTGTAGCCCAATCATGCGGGCGATGGCCTTAAAAAATTAGACAGTGTCAAATCAGTCTTTAACACACTGGTTGCGGGACATGGACTCGAACCATGATTCACGGCTTCAAAGGCCGGTGTCCTACCATTAGACGATCCCGCATCAGTGTGTATTATACTATTTTGATTTGTAATATAACAAACTTTCCTTTAAATTATTAGTATATGCGTTTTCACGAACTAGACAAAAGAAAATTTAAAGAAAGAAAATCCTTTATCAATAAGATTAGGGCGATTATTAAGAACGCTAAATCTTCAAAACAAGCCTCCAAATCTAAAATTAAGCGTAAAACATATCGTCCGAGGAATAATAGAAAGCTCATAAACCTTCTTATAATTGGATTTACAATTGCATTGGTAATTATTTCTCTATACTACCTAATAAACTATGTATCAGGACTTAGAGAGAACGTTAGAAGCGGCGGAAGCCTCTCTACGGATAAAAAGGTTGTGGGGTTTGATTCTGTACCAGAGTATCCCAATTCAGTATTCATATTTCAAGACGATTTAAACAATGACGATGTTAAGAGGTTTCTTACATCTGGACAATCCATATACAGACTTAATCCCAAGACAAGCTATCCAGAGGTCGTGAAATACTATAAAGAAGTACTACCTAAGAACGGATGGGAATATGTTTTAAACGTGCCACTAGAATCTGAAGAACAGAAACCCGGTGACTACTGGGTAAAAGACGGTAAAGGGATTAGAATATATTCAAAGCTTAATGATATCTGGTACGAAAGCACAACGGTGGAGGAAGCTAAAACGGGTCTAAAAGCGCAGGTAGCTAAAGAGGTAGAGCTAAAACTACTCCTTGCAGAGAATAATAACCAAGATCTTAGACCGGATTATCCTTGGGTGCTCAGTTTCTCAACTGATTATGTTGCGGCATATACAGGAAGTGATCTTGGGGAGCTGCAGATAGTTACAATAAGTAAACTCGGTTCGAATAAGAAAGTTATATTAGAGCCTCTCGGATACATTGGAGCCTTCTCGTATGACAAGTTCTTGGAGAACGGATTGAGCAAAATTAATAAGCGAGATAAAACTAAATGGAACATTGTAAACACGTCTGTTACAGTTGTTGCAGGTAATGAGGCTATACAAGGTAAAATAAGCAATCGCGGAACGGTTGCAGATGTTTATATCGTAGGGAATCCTAGAAATAACGTCGTATATCTATTCAGATCAGAGGTGGAAGGAGATCCTTTCCTCAAATTCCTTATTGAGAGAATAAAACCCGCCAGTTCTACTCTAAATTAGTCTCACGGAGTTTATCGTAGAGAGATTGCGCCGTTGTTTTATTGCCTAAAGTTTCAATTAGCTGTTCAAGGCTGACCTTCCTAATATCCTTTACACTTCCATACTTGGAAATTAACTTTTTCTTCAAGACAGGTCCTATACCTTTAACCTCATCAAGAAGCGATTTTTTCTGGGTAAACTTACGCAGTTTACGATGATGTAGGATAGCAAAGCGATGCGCCTCATCTCTAAGTAAAGATAGGAGGCGGGGATTATTTATACGTATCTGAACAACGTCATCCCCAGAATAGATCCAGAATTCATCCATCTTCTTCCCTCCTCTTCGCTTATATTTTCTACCTTTTGTTATTCCTAAAACATTTATATCCTGAGGAATTACACCTCTAAGAACTGAAAGCTGAGTTTTTCCACCATCAATAAGTAGAAGATCGGGTTTAGCAGTTAAGCTTTCATCTTTATCTGTTCCAATATGTTTTAGCCTACGACTTAAAACCTCTCTTAACATTTCAGGATCATTGGGGGTATCTAGCTGTTTTATTCTGAAAACTCTATATTGAGAATTATCAGGCGTTCCCCCTATAGATACGACCATCGATCCAAATGCAAGTTTTCCTTGGATATTTGATATATCGTAACACTCAATTCTGTTTAGAGAATCAATATTAAGGGTTTGAGCAATTTTAGACAGCTCGGATAGGGTCCGACTCTTTTTATCGTTAATGTAGTCCTGTTCTGAGTTAAAATAGTTAAACTTAATTTCAGATCCTAAGTACTTCAAATCCAATATTTTATCCCTTAATTCAGCGGCTTTTTCATACTCTTTAGCGTCTGAGTATTCTTTCATCTGCCTTTCAAGAACCTGAATATGACCTTTGTTATTACCTTTCAGAAATTTAATAATCCCCTTTATATTTGCCATATACTCTTCATGTGTAGCATCAGGTCCAGGACATAGACCGATACGAGAATAGAAGCAAGGTTTTGAGGGATCTTTGCTAGTACAGAAAGGATATATCTTTCTAATATAATTAAAAACTCTTTTAATTGCTTTACCACTTGGATAAGGGCCAAATAGAAGCCCATCTCTAAACTCATTTTTATTTAGGGTCCTAACAATTCTGACTGTAGGATATTGTGCCTTATGGTTAATATACAACCAAGCATAACTTTTATCGTCTTTCAGATCCGAATTATATTTTGGTTGTACCTCTTTTATTAAAGCAGATTCTAGAATCAAAGCCTCTATTTCATTATCGGTCTGTGTAACATTAACATCCTGGACGAAGGGGAGCATCTGAAGTATCCGAGGTCTATCTGCCAATGATCCATTGAAATATGAACTCACACGGCTTCTTAGGTTTATTGCCTTACCAATATATAAAACTCTCCCCTCTTTATCAAGGAATTTATATACACCAGGCGTTGAAGGGAGCATTTTTATTTTTTCGAGAAGATTTTTCATATTTTGCTACGTGAACAATTGTAGCAGAGATTTGCCTTCTGGCGTAAGGGATATTTTATTGTTTATATCTATAGTTCGAATCCCTTCTTTGTCATGAACAATAATTTTCACAGGTAGATCACCAGGGTTACTGTTTAAGTACTCCTTTAACTGTTGAATCTGAGTTTTAGTATGTTTCTTATTAATTTTAAAGATAACTCCCTTAAAATTCGAACCGAATTTATCCTGATCAACCTGCTTAGCCTTTTCTATAAAGACACTCTTTGCTCCGTCTCTTTCAGAAACTCTAGCTGCTATTAAGATTGGACGATTAGCCTCAAATAGCTCCTTAGTTTCCTCGTACACCCTTGGGAATACCACGGCATCAATGCTTCCTGTTTTGTCTTCAATTGTGAGGAAGGCCATCATCTCACCTTTCTTCGTTGTTATTCTTCTAACTTTAGTAATTAGGGAACCAAGAACAATTAACCTCCCTGGCTTAAGATCTTTAATTGTGGCGATAGGTACAGTATTTTTTTGAGCAAAAAATTCTTGCAGATTATCTAAGGGATGACTTGAGAAATATAACCCTAAAAGCTCTTTTTCCCATTCAAGGACCTCCCTCATATTAGCTTTAATATCATCTGGAACTGGGGTTACAATGAGATCTTTATTAGAATCATCACCGGATGAAACACTAAAGAAGTCTATCTGACCGTGAGCTTCCACCTGCCTTTGCTTCTTGAATCTTTCAAAAATCCCAGGTAGGATTGTTAAGAGAGCTTTACGGTCTCCCCACAAATCCATCGCTCCGGCCATAATCAGATACTCTACAACTCTTTGTTGCAACTTTCCTTTTATGTTTCGATATATAAAATCATCGAAGGAATGATATAGTCCATTCTCCTCTCTTTCATTTACAATATTTTCGACAACTTCATGACCAACATTTTTGATCGCTCCGAGTCCGAATCGGATAATCTTAGTCCCCCCTTCCTCATCGGCTTCCACGGTGAAGTACACGCCACTTTTGTTTATATCAGGCTGTACAACCTCAATACCTAAACGGGTACATTCTTGAATATCAAGGGCAATACGGTTGAAGTTTTCAAGATCGGCTTCCAAAAGAGCAGCCATATACTCTAAAGGATAGTAATACTTAAGGTAGGCCGTGTAATATGAGACCATTGCATAGGCTGCTGCGTGAGACTTATTGAATCCATAGTTAGCGAATTTAACAAGAAGATCCCATATTTCATTCATTTTATCCTCGGGGTATCCTTTCGCAACTCCTCCTGATATAAACTTTGGCTTTTCAGCCTCCATGATCTCCATCTTCTTTTTACCCATGGCTCGACGCATGTTGTCTGCTTCTGAGAGTGAGTATCCTGCCAAGTCTGTAGCGATTTTCATTACCTGTTCTTGGTATGTGATAACCCCGTTGGTAACAGCAAGAATAGGCTTTAAGTCTTCAAGAATGTAATGTGGCTCCTTTTCTCCTTTTTTTACAGCAGCATATTCCGGGATGAACTCAATAGGTCCTGGTCTATAAGCTGCTAAAAGGTAACAGAGGTCTTCAGGAGACTCCGGCTGCACTGTAATAAGGGCCTTTGTCATTCCTTCGCCTTCAAGCTGAAATACACCCATGGTATGACCGTCTCTGAGCATCTGATAAACATGTTGATCATTAACATCTATATCACGCAGGTTAAACTCCTTATTCTTACCTCTTTTAATTTTATGAACTGCATTATCGATAATGTTTAAGTTCTTCAAGCCTAGGAAGTCGAGTTTAAGAAGGCCTACGTACTCAAGATCCATCATTTCAAATTGAGACATACCTACTCCTTCATTCTTTGAATCTTTTTGAACGGGGATAAAGTTATCTACCGGCTCAGGGGCAACAACGACTCCACAGGCGTGGGTGGACACTCCCCTAGCTAAACCAGCAATCTTTTTAACTATATTAGTCATCTCCTTTACCTTTTCCGATGAGTTCACAACCTCAGCGAATTCAGGATCGTTCTCCATCATGTAATCGATAGATTTAGTTTTTCCGAATTCAACCTTAACCAGCTTAGAGAGTCGGTCTGCAGTTTGGAGATCAATCCCCATTACTCTGGATACATCTCTAATTGCCTGTCTAGTCTGAAGCTTACTGAATGTAATAATCTGACGGACATTGGGGTCTCCATATTTTTCCTGAGCATACCGGATTACCTCTCCACGTCGCTGATCTGAAATGTCCAAATCGATATCGGGAGGTGATTCCCTTCCAGGATTTAGGAAGCGTTCAAAGTATAGTTCCCAGGTGAGAGGGTCTACACCCGCAATATCAAGACAGTATCCTACAACGGTTCCAACAGCTGAGCCTCTTGCTCCGACCATGATGTCGTTTTTTACACAGTAGTTCACAAAGTCATAAACAACTAAAAAGTAGTTGTTATACCCTTTATCGTCGATAATCTCCAGTTCATAATCTATTCTATTCCTAACCTCTTCAGTAATTTCTTTATATTTTCTCTGAGCACCCTCATACACCAGCTTTCTAAGATAGTCCTTAGGATTTGTACCTTCAGGGAGGTCTAAATAATGGGGCTCAATTCTTCCGAATGTAATAGAATAGTCCTCTACCATATCTACGATCTTCTGAGTATTCTCAATCGCCTCAGGGAGATCCTTGAAAAGCTCGATCATCTCCTCAGGAGATTTAAGATAGAATTCGTTAGATGGAGCTACCCTTCTTGTGGGGTCTTCCAAAGTTTTACCGTCGGCAATAGCCCATACAATCTCCTGTACCTGATAGTCATCTTTACTTAAGTAGTGAGTATCACAGGTTGCAACTATCGGAAGTTTGAGCTCCTTGGCGATCTCAAGAAGTTGATTATTAACCGATTCCTGCTCCTGAATTCCATTACGCTGAATCTCTATAAAAAATCTATCCTTAAAAAGTTGTGAGTATTTTTGAGCATTCTCTTTTGCAATTTCTACCTCACCTTTCTGTAGGTGCTTAGATATGACCCCACTAAGACAGCCTGATAGTGAGATTAACCCTGCATTATGCTTTTCCAAAAGCTCCCAGTCGACCCTAGGTTTATAGTAAAACCCTTCCATGTAACCTGCAGAGACTAGCTTTACAAGGTTCTTATAGCCTTCCAAATTCATAGCTAAAAGAGTCATATGGTAGTACTTGTTGTCTATTCCCGCCTCTTTATCAAACCTACTTCGTGGAGCTATATAGATTTCACACCCAACAATTGGTTTAAGATCCGCATGCTTCATCTCATTATAGAACTTGAAGGTTCCATACATATTTCCGTGATCTGTAAGAGCACAGGATGACATGCCGTATTCCTTTAATTTTTCGACCAGTGCCGGGAGTCTGGTTACGCCGTCAAGCAACGAGTACTCCGAATGCAAATGAAGATGAGTGAATTTCATTGATTTTTGTTCAATACTTTTTATGATATTCTGTAACTAGTATATAACAGTATATACATGAAAGGTTTAATTCTAAAAGATGTATTGTTTTGAACAAGATGAAAAGTATTAGCAAGATAATAAAAAAGGGGATTTTGTTTGCCATATTATTTGCGGTTTTCCACTATGTGATTGGAGGAAAAATGGCAGATTCATTAATAACGTATGTATATGCTGATGCAAATGAGGTCGTTATAAATACGCTAACTCCAATTGCTTCCAATGGCTCTTATCTTAGTTCCGCGGAATACTCAAACCTACTAAATGGAACAATTTTAGGAGCAAATTCAAGCGAGAGTAAAATTACGACAACTGATCCAAGGATCCTTGCAATGAGACAGTTTTTGATAGACAAATATTCACCACTATACACATACGCGGATGTATTTGTTAAGGAAGCAGATAAGTATGGATTAGACTGGAGACTGGTGGTGTCAATTTCAGGAGTTGAATCCGCTTTCGGAAACTTAATCCCTTACCAATCAAATAACGGTTGGGGATGGAGAGGAGGACCAGGAGGTGCCTACAGCATGTTTCCTACTTGGAGACATGGAATTGAAACCGTAACAAGCAGACTTGCTTTGGGATATGGAACCGATTTAACTCCTTTCCAAATTGAACCGGTATATTGTCCTCCATGCGGCCAAAACCCTCAGCATGCATGGGCTAACGGTGTAACACAATTTATGAATCAACTGGACTACTATGTTAAAAACCTTGAAACTGTTTATTAAATATTTTAGAATTTCAGTATGATACGATTACTTATAAAACTTTTCTACACAGCGATTACCCTTATCGAGGGACTCATTGGAATAAGATTTATTCTAAACCTTATTAATGCCAATAAGAATAATGATATTGTTGCAGCAGTTTTTCAGTACAGTGAACCCTTTGTTAAGCCTTTCTACGGAATCACCTCGAGTACGTTTAATATGTTTGGAATCGAATTCGATTTAAACTCCCTCGTTGCCTTAGTTTTCTTTATGGTAATAGGATATATTGCAATTGAATTGATGAAGGCATTTTCGAGAGACTAAATAGTCATGGTATAATCTTCCCATGGCCAGATTAGATTTAAGAAAGACTCTAGGATTTTCAGTGCAGATAGACAATGGAGAGGTCGTAGACTCTGAGCTTTCTTACGTTTCATCTCAATCTTACGCTATCAAAGATATGAAGAGTCAGCTTCTTAATCCTGACATTACCTGTCCTGAGATTTTTTACACTCGGTATTTAGGATTTGATAAGGACTCAATCTACAAAGAGAAAGGGATTAAAATTAATCTTATGGTAGTACATCCAAACCTTGCAGGCATTGAATTTGTAAAAACCAAAGGTGTAAGAACATCTAAATTTCCAAAGATAATTGAAGTTGTACAAGGTGCTGGAACAATAATAATGCAGAATTTTGAAAGTAAATATGAGGGCGATATTATCACCGCTCCTCTCCGTAAAGACACTAAAGTTGTTGTGCCTCCTGACTACGCTTATTCGATTGCAAATACAAGAACATCAATGCTGGTTGTGAGTGAAATATCTAGTATTAAAGCCAATGATATCGATGAGCTTGATGATATGAATGGTATGTCCTATTATCTAATAAGAAAGAACGCTAAACAGGAAATTGTACGCAATCCTGAATACAGGATGGTCAGCAATCCAAGAAAAATAAAGTGGGAACAGGTTCTTTCTAAATTGGGAGTTACTCTTAAAACACCCATCATTAAGCAGATTCTGAGAAAATATGATAAATTTGAGTGGTTATTTGAAGAGAACTCTTTTACTATCTAGTATTTTGGTCCTAGTTTCAATACTTTTCCCATCTAAGATCTCTGCCAACGAGGAGCTTACAAAATCGTCAAACTCAACATATTCAATATCACAAGAAGGAGATCTTGAGGCCGACTACACCTTTACCCTTTCAAGGAAATCAGAAATCCCATCTGTTGTTACTAAGTTCTCCCTTTCAATACCCTTTGAGGATTATTCATCGATAACAATCACCGTTGGAGGAAATAACTATAAATACACCACAAAAAAGCAATCTGGAAGCACGGAAATAACTTTTGAGCTCCCCAATATAATTGTAACCAGATCTTCACCCCTCTTTATATCAACCAAGGTTAACTTGGAAGACTACGTTAATACAGAAGGAGAGAACTATCATATCCTTGTCCCACCAGTACCATCGTTTGTAACAGATGCGGTTTTTGTTAGATACCCGGCGAAATGGGGAGATATTGCATGGTCATCTACAAGTTGGACAAGTGACCAAGAAAGCAGAGATATTAAAACTTTAAAACTCAAATTAAATCAAGAGAATGTAAACCCCAGTATCGCATTAGTGATAGGAAAAGATCTTGGATATAAACTGGAGATGAACAAACCTATCCAGAACCTATCTGAGAATGAATTAGTTTATAAAATATCGTTACCACGGGAAGGAGATGGACAGCATCTTTTATATACCAAAATTCAACCGAAACCTTTTGGAATTGACTACGACGAGTATGGGAATTTAAACGTATCATACATACTAGCTCCATCTGAGAGTAAGCAGATTATAATAGAAGGATACATTTTTTTTGATGATATAGAGCATGAAATTCCATCTTCTTTCACACCATACTTACTCAAAGATGGCTATTGGGAATTTTCCGATGACACCGAGAGAAAGCGTTTAACTGTATATCTGAGATCTAATGGAATCAATAACGAGTACCCGTCTATGACTAGCGAGGAGCAAGCAAAAACCGTTAAACTTTTGAACGACTATGTAATTGACCGACTATCGCCTGTAACCAATATAGATTCAAATATCAAATCCGAGATAAGAAACGGAGCTTCAAACATATCAACAATGCTAACCTCGGGTGCATACCCTGATGATTATACTGACCTACTTATGGCGGTAATGAGAGATTTAGAAATTCCATCGCGAATGGTATTAGGATACATAACAGGTTTGAACTCATATCAAAAAGCAGGTTTTTTCCATACATGGGTTGAGTATTGGGATGCAAATAATAACCAATGGAAGATGCTAGACCCTGGGTTACAAGACTATTTCCCTACTCGATTTATCAATACACAGTATGATCATGTGAGACTTGCAGTGAGAGTTAATAACTCGATTACACCAAATATATCTAAGTTTTCTACCGAAGAATTCAAGCTACTCCCTGCTCAGAATTCGATCTCTCCATACAATGAATTTGATATCAGGTTTAATACTATCGGAGTTGGAAAGAATCTCACCAAAGGTGCCCTCATTATAAGCAACATTGGGAACAAGATTGTTAAATTGGTAGATGTTAAACTACAATCGAAGAATGAGCTTGTAAAACCCCTAGATTTCTGGAACCTGAAGTCCATAATCCCTAGTGAGAGCAGTGAGATAAAGGTGAGTTTCCCTGTTGAACCTGGAGATGGAGATAAGATTGTGGCGACGTTCCAAGATTTCGAGGGTAATACTATTCGTAAAACAGTACCAGTAACTTATTCAATAACAACTGCTTCTCCAAGTAATTTAATAAATCTCGCAATTTCGTTTATAATATTCGCAATTATTTATATCGTTGTAACAAGAATAGGAAAAAGAAAGAATGGATAGCAGTCTGTATGTAACAATTTTAGTCCTCGTTATAATCTTAGCGCTTTTTCTTTTTGCTGCATCAAGCTCGAAATCAATCTCAAAAAGAAGAAGAACAGAAATTCTCAACCAACTTAATGACATAAAGAATAACATCGGACTTGATATTAACTCAGCAAATAGAGATAGCGTAGTACGCCTTGATAGCTTGCTCTCCAAGGTATTACAGGTTGTAAAGGGAAATAAACTTTCCTGCGGTGAGAATCTAAAGCTTATCAAAAATAGAGTTAAAAAGGATCTGTATAATGATATTTGGGAATACCATAAGCTTAGAAATCGAATTGTGCACGAAAATATAGACGTAACGGCTGAAGAAGCGAAATCTGCATACTCAGTATATTATAAATTAATAACTACACTAATAGAATGAAGTATTTAACCTACATATTGCTAGCATTAGCGATTTTTATACTCCCAAGCCAGATTTATGCAGCTAATCCCGTTGTAACAGGAGATTATTTTGACGTAGATGTTAAAATCGGGACACAGTCTCCTTGGACAAAGTCGGTACCTTTATATGTAACATTTAGATCAAATATCACTGCAAAGCGAGTTGAAATATCCTGGGACGCACCAGATGGAGTAGAAATAAAAAGAAGGCACCCACAGTTCATATCTGTTCAAAAAGGAGAAGAGTACTCATTCAGAGCTGTGGCCAAGCCTTCTACTTCAGGAACATTTAACATCTCGGGAAATATAATAGACTGGGAAGTAGATACAAACTATGCTTCATCGGACTCCGTAACTGTAACTTTTGATAAGGATCTTGTTACTGTTCCAGAAACTCCTGGTTATAGCGGTGCTGTAATTGTACGAGGACTAATCATCCTCCTTATGGTGTTAGCAGGATTAGCTGGGCTATATTTTGCAGGTAAGATTGGATTAAAGAAACTTTTGCAATGGCTACAACCTCCAGAATAAAATACAAAAAGATTGCTAAATACATTTTTCCAATATTTGCTGGTTTCTTTATTCTGCTAGTTCTATCAACTTTTATAACTAGTTTTCTAATCTCACAAAGACAGAAACTAGAAGAAAAAGCCAATAGAGATAGAAATTCCTACATTGAAAGCTACAATCTACAGATAGTTGATTACTCTGCGAAACTAGATGAAGTTTTAAGCCTCAACATAAAACAGGAGCCATCCGCAACATATATTACAGATCTACAGGACGTTAAAGATTTAAATGTCACTCTAACAAAACTTTCCAATGACATATATCAAAGTTCTATTAAGATAAATGGATTGGATGCAAAAGAATTAAGCAAAGATAGAGTTAGAATTGAGAACCATCTTGTATACGATAATCTCATCCTATCACTCCAGAATTATCATGAACTTATACAGAGCCACTTTACAGTTAAGTCGTGTTTTGAGGAGATCAATATTAACGCCAAAGATTCGGTTATAGTTGAAAATATCCTTGCCTGTGAGAGGCTAAAGGCTCAAGTATCAAATGACCAAACGGAAAATAGATTAGAGGAATTTACAAAATTCTGGGACCTATATTTCATATACTGGGAGACTGTTAAAAACATCCACAATAAGCCAAAGAGTAGTGAGATTCCAGCTTTAAAGCAAAAACTACAAAACGACTTTAACGCCGTCAAAAAGCAACAGAATATAATGGAAAATAGTCTTCATGAGAGCTACATTAAAAGATATTTGGAACAGATTAACGAGTAGTTTTTAGGGTATTTTTAAGTTTCTCAACCTCAACTGATATCGCAGCAAGCTTCTCAGATATTCTTGCAATAGCATCAATACTTACAACAGCATTGCTATCAGCTTCTATGAAATAGTTAATTGGTTTAGAAAGTTCTTTTGCAAGTTTGAAAAGGGTATCTAAAGGAGGATATGTTCTTCCTGCTTCATAAGCACTAATGGCTTTATCTGAAAGCCCGAGTATCATTCCCAGTTTCTTCTGAGAAATCCCCTGCTCTTCTCTAGCCTTTTTTATTCTTTCTGCTACAAATTTAGGACTCATACGATTAATCAGGTAATAGATTCTTAATTATCTCCAATATCTTATTTTTCTTTGAAGGGGTCGATGAAGGAGTTGTTGCAGGTTGGGTATAAACTTCATTGGCTGTAGCTTGAGGTACAACAGTTGGTGCAGGTTGCAAAACCTCGGTCGACTTTACCTCTGTAGTAGCGGGAGTCTGTGTTAAATTGTAAGGATTATTAAGCTGAGTTCTAAGCTGCTGAATATACTGGTTCTTCTCAGTTAAAAGATCTGAAAGATGTCTGAATTCCTCAACTTGATCTTTAATCTGAGACTCAAGCATAGCGACTCTAGTTTCTGAGGCTAATGCACGCTCTTTCATTTTTTTATAGTCTCTACCATCATCCATCAGCTGTTTGTGTTCTTTACCAGTTATTAACTGCTTACGAATTTCTTCTTCTGATAGCGTTGAGTATTTATAGTAGTTAATATCTCTGGTGTCAGGTTTTCTTCCTAATACTTCCTGATATAGTTTCTCAATCATTTCAACTCTCTCTTGTGGGGTTAGACGTGATGGAGCAGAAGCAGAAGGGTTTGAATTTCCCCAACCAAAGTTATCAGAAGCAGGAGGAGCCCAAGGATTTGGAGGAGTAGAAGGAGGATTACTTGTATTTAGGGGAGCATTCCCCGGTATTACCTGTGGCATATATAGATATTAATAATATACATAATTCTACCAAGAATAGGGAGATTTGTTAAGGGGATAATAAAAAATGGAGCGAGAGACGGGACTCGAACCCGCAACCCTCTGTTTGGAAAACAGATATTCTAACCAATTGAACTACTCTCGCTTTTAAAAAACTACTTACTCTCTTCTGTAGATTCTACTACTTCTTCAACAGCAGGAGCAACCTCATCTGTTAGATACACATCCTTAAGGTTACTTACCTTTAATGCTCTCTTTCCAATCTTCTCTCTTACATAGTATAACTTGCTCTTTCGAACCTTACCTCTTTGTACAACCTCAATTTTATCCAAAAGTGGTGAGTGCATTGGAACAATTCTTTCAACTGCAACTCCTGATGACATCTTTCTTACTGTAACAGTTTTTCCAAGACCAGTTCCCTTAAGACTTAATACAAGTCCTTCAAAAATCTGGATTCTTTCTTTGTTACCTTCTTTAATCTTCATGTACAATTTTACAGTGTCACCAACCTTTACGTCAGGTCTGTTCTTCATCTGCTTAACTTCTATCTTGTTTAGTATTTCTGTATTCATTGTTCCATTATTATTATTTAAGACTGCTGATTATAGCAAAAAACTTCGTTTTGTGTAATCTGTGTTTGATTATATGACATAAGATGAAATTATTCTAGAGTATATGATATTATTTTTATATTAATACACCTGCCCAATGAAAAAGAAAGTACTACTCATAATAATGGATGGAGTTGGAGTAGCTCCTCAGAATAAAGGTAATGCCGTTGCATTAGCAAACCCCAAAAACCTTATTAAAATGTGGGATACCTACCCCCACACCTATCTGCTCGCATGTTCAGAAGCCGTAGGTTTACCCGGTAAGACGAAGGGTAATAGCGAAGTCGGGCATCTAAACATAGGAGCTGGGATGGTAGTAACTCAAACCTTGCCTAGAATCAATAAGTCTATTGAAAATGGTTCATACCTAAACAATAGTACGCTTTGGGACTCATTACGCCATGCAATAAAACACAACAGTAATATCCACTTAATGGGATGTCTGAGTGACGGGTCGGTACACGCACATATCAACCACTTTGCTGCAACTTTAGAATTTTTCGCACGAAATAACTTTCCAAATGAGATCTTGATTCATGCCTTTACAGATGGAAGAGATACCGCTCCCGATCACGGACGAAACTACCTTGCAAAAATGCAGAATATAATCGACAAGCTAGGAGTCGGAAGAATCGCAAGCGTAGTAGGAAGATCAATCGCTATGGACCGAAGTATGCGATGGAATAAGACTGAATTAGCCTACAATCTGCTCGTAAAAGGAGAGGGAGAGAAATATGATCAGTGGTCACAGGTATTTGACACCAATTATCCAAAGGGGCTAACAGACGAATTCATCCCCCCAAGCCTTATTCTAGGGCCAAACCAAAGCTCTACGGTAAAAGATAACGATGTAGTGGTGTTTATGAATTTCAGAGCAGATAGGGCTCTACAGCTATCCCTTGCCTTTACTCAGTCCCAGTTTATATACTTTGAAAGACAAATGGTTAAGAACCTCTATTTCGCATCAATGGTTGAGTATCGAAAAGGATTTCCATCAAACGTACTATTTCCCAAAGAGTATATTACACAACCCTTAGGAAAAGTGCTCTCCAATAACAATTTGCGCCAGTTAAGGATATCTGAAACTGAAAAGTTCCCACATGTTACATATTTCTTTAATGGTGGAATGCCTATTAAATACCAAGGAGAAGATAGAATTGAAGTTCCGTCTGCTAATGTTGCAACATATGACCTAAAGCCTGAGATGAGTGCAATGGAAATACTTGAGATTTTGAAATATAGGATATCGACAGATATGTACGATTTTATAGTTCTTAACCTTGCAAATGGCGACATGGTCGGACATACAGGAAGTATCAATGCCTCAATCAAAGCAATGCAAATAGTGGACTACTGCGTTCACGAGCTCACAAAGTTCTTTACAGCAAGGGGTGGCACAGTTGTTATAACTGCTGATCATGGCAATGTAGAAGAAATTGTAAACCTACAATCAGGGGAAATTGATACTGAGCATTCGTTCAATCCCGTTCCTCTAATTATCGTTGATCCTGGAATGCCTCCTGTTAAGCTCCCATACGGCGCATTAAAAGACATATCGCCAACGATACTGGATATAATGGGAATTCCTAAGCCTTCTGAAATGAGCGGTAAGTCCCTACTCTCCTCGCTTGGATAAAATTTTCTCCCTAATTTTGCTTGCAAAGAAGAAAAGTACTGCTATAACTCCAACGATAATTACTATATGTTGGTATTCTTCAATTATCACAGAGACGGTACTCCACTGGGCTCCCATATAAAATCCTAATGAAGCAAGAAATGCACTCCAAACGAGTGATCCTACTAAGGAGAAGCTGAAAAACTGCAAAAAGTTCATCTTAACAAGTCCAGCGGGAAACGAAATTACAGTTCTGATTATTGGAATTAGGCGTCCAAATAACACAACAGCCTTTCCATATTTATCGAAAAATGCAACTCCTTTTTCAACATCCTTTTCTGAGATGAAAAGGTATTTTCCGTATCTACCAATAAATTTATTAAGGACAACATCATTTCCCCAGTAACCAATAAAGTAGAAAGGGAGAGAACCTAAAGCACTTGCAAGGGAACCGACAACAATTACGAGAAGAAGATTCATCCCTCCCTCAGCACTTATAAAGCCGGCAAACGGGAGAATTAGTTCGCTCGGAATGGGGGCGAAGAAGCTTTCTATAAACATCGATATAAATACTCCCAAGTACCCTATCCTATCAATCAGTTCAATTAGCCAATTAATAATATCTAGTATCATTTTGATTCGCTTTTAAATCTTAAGTTTATTAGATGTGGTATAATACCTCACTCTACTTTATACCATATGAAGAGAAAATACACCTCACAATTGAATAATTTCATTCTATACCTTGCCACTATATTAATAAGCACGGGAATTCTTGTAAAGTCACAGGAAAGAGTATTCTTCTACCTTGAATCAGGTACTGTATCGAGCGTATTTGCAGCCGAAAACATCACCGCAAAAACACAAGCTATATCAGCAAATGAAGAACTTGAATACCACGCAATAAGTAAAAAATTAGAGATGCTTGATGTAGATCAGAACAAAGTAAGAAAAGTAAGAAACTACCTAGCCGCAAGAGGAGCTCCTCTTGCCTCTAAAGCTGAATACCTAGTAAAAACAGCTGACGAGTTTGGAATTGATTATAGATTAGTTGCTGCAATTTCAATCATAGAATCAGGAGGTGGTAAGTATGCCTACCGACCGTACAATGCTTGGGGATGGGGAGGAGCCGTAAGGCCATTCACATTCACCAGTTGGGAGGAAGGTATATACACAGTATCAAGAGGGCTCTCACGATACTATGCCTCAGGCTTGATTACTCCTAAGCAGATTGCTCCTCGATACAACCCACATACACCAAATGAGTGGTCAAGAAAGGTTGAGTATGTAATGAGCCAAATGTAATTCATATTGGTATAATATTCCCATGAATAAGAAAGTGTTTATCGGGTTATCTGGAGGAGTTGATAGTGCGGTTGCAGCATCAATACTTATAGACCAGGGATATAACGTCACCGGCGTATTTTTAAAAAATTGGTCAGGGGAAGATTACGGTTTAACATCGAAATGTCCCTGGGAAGAAGATCTTGAGAGTGCAAGAGCGGTTGCGGATTTCCTTGGTATCGAACTTAAAGTTTATAACTTTGAAAGAGAATACCGAGAACTGGTTATAGAAGACTTCTTTAAGCAATATGCATTGGGAAACACTCCTAATCCAGACGTACTATGTAATAAATTCATTAAGTTTGATCTCTTTTTAAAACGAGCGTTAGATGAAGGAGCTGATTATATTGCAACCGGGCACTATGCAGGCACAGACCAGAAGCATCTATTTAAGGCAAAAGACTCTAATAAGGACCAAACATACTTCCTACATCAACTAACGGAATACCAACTTTCACATACGATATTCCCATTAGGCAATCTTACTAAGCCAGAAGTTAGAGAGCTCGCAAAAAAACAAGGTCTACCAAACTTCGCTAGAAAAGATAGCCAAGGAATATGTTTTGTCGGCAAAGTAGATATACAAGAATTTTTACAACAGAAATTAAAACCAAAAGAAGGAAAAATCGTGGATTTAGAAACAGGAAAAGAAGTTGGTAAACATAATGGAGTATGGTTTTATACCATAGGCCAAAGACAAGGTCTTGGAATTGGCGGACAAGCGAAGCCATATTTTGTAGCTAAGAAGGATGTTAAGGCAAATATTCTGTACGCAGTGCAGGGAAAGGAGAACCAGTTACTCACATCAGATACTTACATCGTAAAAGATCTTCACGTTATAAACAATAGTATTGAATTTTCGGACCTGGCGGGCACAATCAGATACCGAGGTAGACAGGTCCCAGTTACAATAACTAAAAAGGGCGAAGGATATGAGATAAAATTCGCTGACAAACAATGGGCGGCCGCAGTCGGACAAAGTATAGTTGTATACTCAGGTACCATTTGTATAGGAGGCGGAGTTATCACAGAAATAGTTGAATAGTTAAGAGCTTTTAGTGTAAAATTGACCTCGCATTTACATAAGCAGCAAACTGATGCTTACATTTCAAAAATATTTAGACCCACTGGTCAATAAGCTTGGCGAGATAACCGATTTTTCGGACGTTAAAATGCCGTCAACCATCTACGAGGAGGAGTATCCTCATCTCGTAAAAACAGCTACAGTCGTTAATAAACAGATCGGGTTGCAGATGGAAAAATTGAAAGAACTTGAAGATCAATTGGAAAAGCAAGTCTACATTATAGACAATGAGACAGGAGATGATAAAAAAGCAGCAGTTAAAATATATAATCAAATCTTAAAACAGATTGAAGGCACAGTTAAAAGAATCAACCATGAAATAAGCATAATAGATTCTCCATACTTTGGAAAAATTAAGTTTAGGAGAGATGCTAACGCAAAGTTTCCAGCAGGCAATCTAACTGCATATATAGGTAAATTTGCATACTTTGACAGAGATAGTCAGACAAACCTTGTAACCGACTGGAGAGCCCCAATAGCTAACCTATACTACATGAACTCCGGTCCTCGCAAAGGCGTAGAATTTGAAGGACCTGTGGGCACCCAGACCGGGGATATAGAACAAAAAAGAATGTTTGAAATTTCAAAGGCAAGAATTAAGAATCTCTACGATGCAAAGACAGGTAATAGCGCGGCAGATGAGTTCCTTCTATCTCAATTAAATCAAAAGATTGGCCAGAAACTGACGGATATTGTATCTACCATCCAGGATGAGCAGAATAAAATTATTAGAGACGGAATTAATAAATTCACCATCCTGCAAGGGGTTGCGGGAAGCGGTAAAACCACAATTGTTTTACATCGTCTTGCATACCTATTCTTTACCCACCAAGATACAATATCATCCGATAAAACCTTGGTAATTGCCCCTAATAAACTCTTCTTGGATTATATTTCAGGAGTTCTACCCTCACTAGGAATAGATGGCGTAGAAACCAATACCTATCTTTTCTGGGCCAAAAAAGCTATGAAATGGGGAAATAACTACGTTATATCCAACCAACCTGAAGATCTTGAGAGTAAAGAAATAAAGGGCTCTAAAGACTTCCTAAAGCAGCTTGCAGAGGGTTTTGAATCATATATGCAAGAGGTTCTTGAGAACGTACCATATTCTAGGGCTGATCTTCTTTACCGAAACTACTATGATATTAAAAGTAAATCATCTTCGATTACAACCTCAGAAGCTCTAAAGCTTTCTTTGGAAAAAATAAAGTCCGACCTACTTATTAAGAACCTGACAACTGGTACTTATATGCAAGGGATCTCTATATTAAACGAAGATCTTGAAACAAAGATATCAAAATATCTAACGGATAAAACCAACCTTTTTGCTGTATATAGATCCGTTGTAAGTAACATGAATATTCCGGATAGGATTAAAAAGAGAACTCTTAGCACAGTCAAAAAGAACAAGAGCGTATATACATATGAATTTGAAGATTTAGCACCGCTCACAATTCTCTACTTTATGCTTAATGGAACTACGGAGTCCCAAAAAGACTATGTAATTGTAGACGAAGCTCAAGATATGAGTTTCTCACAAATATACTCTCTCTTTATGGTATCTAAAAAGGATAACCTTATGCTAGCAGGAGATTTAGCACAAGCTATTAAACAACCAAACAACATCAAGGACTGGATTGAAGTATTTGATGTAGTTAAGGAGCTAGTCTCACAGGATACCCCTTGCGAATACCATCAGCTAAACAAATGCTACAGAGCAACAATAGAGACTATGGAGTATATAACATCAAAAATAGATCCTTTATTCCCTAAAACATTCCTTAGACCACAAGCAGTATTACGCCATGGAGAGAAGGTTGAAATAATTGAGACTGAGCGGGCTATAAATTCTCCAAACTCACAAGTCGACAACCTCCTCATCAACGCGATTCGCAAAGAACTAAGTACAAACAGAAATACAATCGCAATTGTAGCTAGAACATTTGAGTTTGCGAAAGATATCTACGACAATTTAAAGAAGGTGAAGGACATTGCAGAGAATCTAGTACCAATAGAAACTGATAACTATGGTAGCGGAATAATAGTGACTTCGGTTGCAAATGCCAAGGGGTTAGAGTTTGATTCGGTAATAATTGCAGACGTAAACAAGGATAGCTATGACAACACCTTTGAGGCCGCAAGACAGTTTTATGTAGCTGGAACTAGAGCCCTTCATAAGCTTTATGTCACCTATCCAAAAGGAGATAAATCTGAGATTATATAAGAATGAAATTTGACCTAAAGTTAATCGCACAAAAGTTCCTAATACCAATTGTTCTTGCTGTGTTTACATCCCTTTTATCTTTTAATGCGATTAAAAATTACTCCTACACTACAGATGAGCCTAGTCACCTAGCCAGAGGGGTAATGCTTGTAAAAACAGGTGATTTTAGAATAAACCAGCATCACCCATTCCTCTTCAATTTTTTAGAGGCAATTCCTGTAGCATTTAATACTGAATTTATATCTGAGGATCTTGAAAGCGAAAACTGGGAGCAGGCAAAGAAGGATGATATTGCATATAATCTAGTCAGACTAAATGGCGAAAAAGCTACCTATTCACTAGAATTTCTTGTTAGCGCACGATTAGTCGCCGCAATACTAAGCGGTATAATGCTTGTTGCAACATATCTTCTGGTTTATATCAATTTCGGGTTTATATCTGCCGTTATATCTTCAGTGCTACTCGCATTCTCACCTACTCTAATCGCTCACTCAAGCCTAGTAACTACCGATGTGCCCGCCATGTATACAATCTTTATAGCATCAATAGCTTTATACATGGACTTGAAGAAAACAAAGAATAATCCTAATCATTTCCCATTATTTTTCACTCTAACTGCTTTTATAGCAATCATAAGTAAATACACAGCAACTTTAATTCTTCCGTTTTGGTTAATTATCTATATGTGGGTTAGAGCAAAATACATGGGAGACTCGCTGTTTAGAGTACTTGGCAAAGCATTATTAGTAACAATAACGCTATTAGGTCTACTAACCGCTGTATACGGCTTTAAAGTCTCTACAATCTATGAATCAGACTATAATAACCCAGGGAGAATAAAGGCTACGTATGACCACTTAAATATGATAGATCGTGTTGTTCCTCTAGATATAATGCCAATGCTTAACTGGATATACACTGAAGCACAATTCCCATTTCCAGATTATATTAAAGGATTCTATGACAACGTAATAAAGCACAATATCCACGGCCACAGAACATACCTCTTGGGCGATGCAAGTAACGGCGGTAATCCCCTATATTTCCCGGTTGCATTTTTAATTAAAGAAACAGTACCTTTCTTACTACTTACAATATTTTCGACCCTGTTCGTTATATATCTAATTAAAAATAACAAAGGGTATATATCACAAAAGCATCCTGAGATGATTCCATTAATTGCAATCCCAACGGTATTGGTAGTAATGTCTTTAACAAGCTCTATAAACCTTGGGGTGCGTCACCTCCTTCCCGTTTATCCATTCTTAACTTTAGGCACAGCGTTAGTAATTACCTATCTAATAAATACATACCCTCAATTTAAAAAGATAGCTATCTGGACCACAGTAACATTACTCCTTATACATGCATTCTTAACAACTTCCCACTCCCCAATATATCTTGGATACTTCAATCAGATTGCCGGTGCAGAGAAATATAATTACCTATATCTTCACGATAGTAACTTTGATTGGAGACAAGAGAACCATATCTTCGATGAAGCAGTTCAGAAATATCATGGAACTAATATTGTGCCTTATAGGAAGGAAAGCCTTTCAACAAACATAAAAACTTTAGAGAAATGGGAATTATGCCTCCGATATAGATACTTTAGCAATGAGATTAAACCCGTTGGAGAGTTCGGTCACAACTTCTTCCTTTTTGAGATTGAGAATAAGGAAGCGTTATGTGACTTCAGTTCGTCTCTGAAACAATAAGATTGCGATAACTTTTAGTAGTCTGCTCTCCTCTTATGTATTCAATAATTACCCCTATCAAAAGTAGTTGCATTGATAGGCCAAAGAACAAAGCTGAAAATACCCCTACAAGCGTAGCTTCTGTAAACAAGGCAATTCCTAAAAGAATAACTGAGAATAGAAATATCGCTAAAGCGGTCCAGCCTAACAGGTACATGGGGGTATCACCCATTTTAGAAACTATAAAGACAATCACCATATCAAATAGTCCCCCTTGTAATCTACTGATGAAACTAAATTTACCCCGGCCACTCTCTCTTGGTTTATGAAGCACTCTTACCTCGTCAGTCTTCCACTTTTTAGCACTTGCAATAACCGGAAGGAATCTGAAGTGTCCTGATCGTAGCTTTAAGTCTCCCAAAATCTCTTTTCGGAAAGCTTTATATCCATTATTCATATCATGAACCTTGACTCCAGTTACCCATCGCATTAGTCCATTGGCAACTTTTGAGGTTAGAATGTACAGTCTTCCATCCTTTCTTTTCTGCTTATACCCTATTACAAAATCATACCCATCCTCTAACTTCTCAATAAACTTGAACATCTCTTCAGGTCTATCCTGACCGTCACCGTCCATTGTAACAACATAATCTCCTTGGGCGAGTTCAAACCCTAGCATATACTTATTTGTTTTATCCGTAACCGCAACTCCTGGATGTCTAAGAAAATATCCTTTCACCTCTTTATGTTTCTTGGAGAATTCAATTACGACATCCTTTGAGTTATCTTTTGTTACACTATCTAGGACTAAGATTTCAAACTTCAAACCTAACTTACTAACTTCTCTATAAAGATTATTCAAGAATGAGGAGAACGCTGTCCCTTCATTATAAATGGGAACTATGACAGAGAGGGTTTTCAATCTAAGCGGTTATTCAACTTATTAAGCAGATTATAACCCTTAAATATTATAAATGCACCAACTTCACCAAGTATCGTCACTAATCTCATACCGATAGCAATTATGGCAGAATTTGCTGGAGAAACGACTGGGATCATAGCAAGCAGAGATAAGAAAACGGCCTCCCTAACACCAGTACCGCTAGGAGTGATTATAAAAACATAACCAAGAGTCCATGCGAGTGCGTTTATTGAAGCAATTGCAAATGGATAATCTATGGTTGAAGGTACGACTGAGAAAGCAAGAAAAAGAAATGAAATTGAGTACAATCCCCAGGAAACCAGGTAGCCCAAAACAATTAAGAATCTAGAATTATTATTAAGTTTAACATCAATAGTTCTACCGAGATTCTTTCTCATAAGTTTTTTAACAATAACCTCATGGAACAAGTTCCACATCCAGTTACTCTTAAACATCAATAGCAAGGAAGCCGCAATAACAATTACAAGAAAAGCAACTCCAGAAATCATCACAAGATCACTCCTATGTGTATAGTCATTTGCAACAATTGTTACTTCCGCGAGGTTTTTAATTACAAAGTAAGATCCGATTGAGGCTCCAATTGCAAGATAGGTTATATTTTCAAAAAACCATCCCCATAGACTTTTTATGCGGGAAATCCCATATTTACGATTAAACTCCCCTCTAGAGAGAATTCCAACCACGTTACCGGGGATATATCTAAGCAGGTAGGATTTCAAATAAACATCCATTTGTCCGTTCAAGGTAACCTTCTCACCTGAAGCCTGCATCAAATAATTCCAAAGGTAAGCATTAAAGAGAGTTTGCAATGCGAAAATAACAACAGCAATGCCAGCATAAAACAGGTCTATATTAGAGATGTTTTCCCAGATATTATCTGTGGACTGAACTCGATCAAATATGAAGTAGATTGCAACTGCGTAGAGGAGGATTTGAAGCAATGTTTTAATAAGTTTTTTAATACTTACGTTTCCTTTTTTCATTCCTGGCAATCATATCACATCACAGAATAAATATGTATAGATAATATAAATTTGATGTGTAAATAGGTATTAGAAAATAGGTAAATAGAAATAGATATAAGTTTATATTGTTAAATCTAATTATCTAGACCTAAAAATAATAGGTTGTTATGATGGCGAGGCTATGACAGAAACTAATACATCAAAAAATCAACTTATAATTGACAGGCCACTACTAGAATACATGCATCCATGGATAGTTGAACTACTAGAGAGGGTTCCTATACCAGAGGAGCTAATAAATATGGGTGGAAAGTTATATATGAGACAACAGGGAATACAAGTAAATGGTATTGATGTAGTCGCTATTGGTGCATTTGTGAACCATATCCCTGAAAATAATAGAATTGTAGCAGTAGCTGGATTTAATACAATAGTGGTGATATCAGAGGCCCAGACTCCAAATGGCTTTTCAGACGTATTTAGTCATGTAATTCATTCTAACGAGGAGAATATAATTGCCAAGACCGAGGACGGAAGTTTTACAGTATACCTCAACAACTAGGCTACAAGTAACAATCCAACAAAGGTAAGTAATGCCCCAATAACTTTCATTAACAGATTACCCTTCTCTTTTAAGATAAAGGCTGAAAGTAGTACCGTTATAACAACTGATGTCAGATTTATAATGACTACCTGAGATGAATTAGGCGCTATTTGCAAGGAAGTAAAGAAAGTTATGGCAGAAAAGGTTGTAACAAGTACCATAAGTAACATCTTCTTTAACAAGACGCTATTTGAAATAAGCTTCTTAATCTCATCAAGCTTTCTCCATTGAAAAAGTAACACAACTAAAGCAGGTAAAATAAAAGCAATAACTAAATATGGATAGATTTCAAAAGAGCTTAAAATATAACGATCGTTAGTATTTGCTAAGCCAAAAAAGAGTCCTGCGAGCAGTGAGTATCCAACCCCTTTATTTACGTCTCTTTTACTCAGAGACTTTATATTAACAACCACAATCGCAAAAATGATTATGGCAGTTCCAATCCACTGTTTAGCAGAAAGCATCTCGGAAAGGAGAATTGAGGAAGCTAATACACTAAAAATACCTCTGGTGCTAAATAGGATTGTAAACAAAGAGGCCTCTATTCCCTTTAAGCCCATGAACAAGAAGATATTTCCAACACCATAAAGCAGAACGAGAAGTATAAAGTTCCATGTTAGATTATCGAAGGATTGTGGGGCAGTTAGATTCCCAGCCAGGAAAGCAAATACAGCAATAAATAAACCAGTTAAGATTTGAAATACCACTGAATATGCAACAGGATCGCTATGGTCCTCTCGAAGGAGAACTCTTTGCATAATCTGCTGGAAAGAAGTTAGTACAACACTTATTAGAATCAATGCCATCCACTCCATATCAAATTCAGGTTGAAGTTAATAAACAGAACTTTATCACTAAACAAAGGGTAAATAAAGACTACTTAAACCATTTTTTCGCATTAGGATTTCGGTGAGGGCATCCCATCCAACAGCAAGGTCTTCTTTGCCCATCAAGAATCTCTTCCTTTAACCTTTTAATATGATTTTCTCTAGTTTCAACTTTCTTGACATACATAACCCAACATATCCATTCGTTACGAGCTATAGGGGTAAGGTCATTCCATTTCTCAGCTAGTTTTGAGTTTGAAGTTAGTACTTCTTTCAAATCTTTAGGAATTTTATGTAGAGCGCTACTTTTAATTTCCATAACTTTTAAATATTACAACAATAGAAGGGAGGATACAATGAAGATAATAATCAATAGTGGTGAGCCGTCCGGGACTCGAACCCGGGACCAACTGGTTAAAAGCCAGATGCTCTACCAACTGAGCTAACGGCCCACAATGAATCTATGCATTATACAACCTACTATCTAATAATTACAACAAATATTTAGACACAGGTGCAAAACTTTTCCTATGAATTCTCGTTACCCCAAACTGCTTTATAGCATTGAGGTGAACTTTAGTACCATACCCCATATGTTTTTCAAACCCATACTCTGGAAATTCACCCCCATATTCAACCATGAGTCCATCCCTATATACTTTTGCGATAATTGAAGCCGCTGAAATAGTGTAATGAAGAGAATCCCCTCTGTCCATCTTAATACACCTAACACCTTCAATATCACGCATATTCTTCCCATCAATGAGAAGAACATCTGGACTTTTACCCATAAGAATAGTTAAATTAGTGACGGCCCTACGCATTGCTACATTAATTGCCTCTGCCAACCCCATACTATCAATTTCATCATTAGAAGCCTCTCCAATCGCATGAAAGATATGACTACTCTTAATCGCTTCATGTAGCTTCTCTCTCTGTTTCTGCGATGTAGCTTTGCTATCCCGAACCCCTTCAACAACCACATCCCCTTTCCTCATAGCCAAAATCCCAATTACCACAGGTCCCGCCAAGGGCCCCCGCCCTACTTCGTCCATACCAGCAACCCATTCAGCACCTTCGCTCCATAATGAATTTTCAAGATCCAAACTCGGCAATATCATAACCCATTTAACCATTTATAGACTTTGTAATACAAGAAGTGTATAAAATATATAGATAACTTAATTATTACTAATTGATAATGAGTAAAACATTCAGCTTTATAAAAGGGCTTCTTCTAGGAGCAACTATCGGAGCCGTAGCAGGAATACTTCTCGCACCAAAATCAGGAAAGGAAACAAGAGAAGATATTGCAAAACTAGCCCAGAAAGTTCAAGGAGATGCTCTTAACTATATCGAAGAAGCAAAGTCAGCCGTAATGCAAAAAATAGAGGCTCTAAAAAAAGTTGGTAAAAGATTAGACGAGCAGAAATACCTTGCAATTGTTAATGAAGTAGTAGATCAATTAAAGAGCGATAAGCAGTTAACTGTAGACGCAGCAAAAAAGATTGGCAGCCAATTAAAAAGAGATTGGAAGAAAGTTCAAACAGCTTTAAACCCAGTTGAGGTTGCAACCAAGAAATAAATTTATACAAATATTAACAATGGGATTTTTCGATTTTTTCAAAAAAGAAGTTAAAAGAGAATTCATTGCACGACCAGATGAGTCTAAGGATACAATCATCTATAAGTGGCCAGATACAAACATCAGAATGCTTACCCAGCTCACTGTACAGGCAGATGAGTTAGCCGTATTCGTAAAAAAGGGTGAAGTTGCTGGAACTCTACAACCAGGTACTCATACCTTAGATGGCGCCAGCATTCCATTTCTAAGCGGTTTGATTGACGCTGCAACAGGAGGTAACTTCCTAATGTCGGAACTATACTTTGTATCCACTCGCCAATTCACAGACCTTCCTTTCGGAGGAATGATAGACAATGTAATGGATCCACAAACAAACCTTGCGGTTGGGATCAGAGTCTATGGTGAATATGCGATGACGGTGAAGGCCCCAGAGAAGCTAATCCTTACCCTGGTTGGAACAAAGAATCTGAAGAGCAATGAAGAGATCACCGATTGGATAAAAGATATGATTCTCAAGAACTTCAGAGAAATGGTATCAAAATATGTTTCAGAGCAGAAGCAACCTATATTAGGAATTGCTTCACAAGCCTCAGTTTTTGAAAAAATGCTCTTGGAAACAGTTGTTAAAGATGTTGCTGAATACGGGGTAGAGATTAATAAACTAGGAAATGTAACAGTATCAATCAAGGAAGAAGATGAAGCAACCCTAAAACAGATGACTCGTGACTTTGCATACTCACAGAATATGAATGCTGCTGATGCAGCTGTTAAGCTTGGTATGGCCAAAGGGCTTGAAAATGCCAGTGGTCCAGGATCATCCGCTGCAGATGCTGCCGCGACAGGAATGGGAATTGCAATGGGAATGAATGCATTAAAACCAAATGATGAAAATGAAAAGAAGCCTGAGTAAAACAGCAACAAGTTTTCTGGCAACACTTTTAATACTCCTCACAAATATTGGAAATGCCTTTGCACGAGCAGGAGGTGGCGAGAGTTTTGGAGATGGTGGTTTTGATAGCGGAGGTGGCAGTATAGATTTCGGAGGAGGATCAAGTGGCGGTGGGTACTATCCAATCAGCAATGGTAGCGGAAATTCCAATGATATATCAGGCATTGTTATTGTCATAATAATTATTATAGTGATTGTTATGCTCTCACGAAAACGAGGGAAAGGACTTCCCTCAATGACAACAGGTATGGAAACGCCATCCTCACCTGCTCATTCATCACAAACTCCAGCTGAGATTAAGACAGGGCTAGAGGCGCTTAAGAAGATGGATCCTAAGTTTGATCAACAAAAATTTAAAACTCATACCAAAAAAGTCTTTATGGCCGTACAAGATGGATGGACGAAACAAGACCAGAGTGTATGCAGGGCATTTATGGCCGAAGACGTATATCAAAGCCATCAAATGCAGATAGACAATATGAAATCGAATAAAGTAAGAAATGTACTTGAGAATATAGTTGTAGGCTCAACTGAGATTGTCAGGGTCGATCAAGGAGACGAGTTCGATAAAATCGCTGTAAAAGTTAGAGCCTCAATGAAAGACTATAAAGTAAGTACCGAAAACGGAAAGCTAGTTGAGGGAACAAAGGCTCAAACCCCTCCATTTACTGAGTACTGGATATTCATTAGAAAGGCAGGGCTTAAAACAAAGGTTAAAGATGGAATATTCGATCGTAAATGCCCAAACTGTGGCGCTCCAATTCAAGTATCGGTATCCGGAGAATGTAAATACTGTGATGCGAATGTTGTAAACGGTGACTATGACTGGGTTCTTTCTGAGATTGTTCAGAGAAGCGAATGGAAGGAACTTTAAGGTCAAATAAAGTATGGGATCAGGAGTATAAAGAACAGGAAGTTATACCTTCAACCTCTACCTTAAGACCCTCAAGTTCATTTAGAGAATACGTTGCACAGCATAGAAATAACCTCGAAGGGGCAACATTAATAGATATAGGATGCGGGAATGGTAGGAACTCACTTTATGCTCTAAAAAATGGATTTACCAGAGTCCATGGTTTCGATTACTCAAAAGAAGCCATAAAGCTCGCCAAGAGGAATGCTAGAGCCGCTCACCTTCATGAGAACTCGTATAGATTCTACACTCACGACCTAACGACAGGATTACCCGAGCAAGATAATAGCTTTGACCTTGCAATAGATATGACAACCTCGCATCTGCTTGATGAGGATCAAATTACTACGTTATTTAAAGAAGTTTATAGAATCTTAAAACCCAATGGGGAATTTTTGATATTTACAATTATTTCAAACAAACTAAGTGGAAAGGAAGTAATGGATGTAGAAATGGGAGGTGGATCGGCAGTTGAATACTTTATTCATGATTATGAGGGATTAGCAATCAAAAACTCTTTTAAGATCGTGGGCAAAGATTTCTACGAAAGTCAGACACATATTGGAAATAATCTTTTTGATAGGAGATATCTAAAACTACTTCTTGTGAAAGGTTGATGTTAATTCTTTAATATACTCAACCCCTGAGCGATCATTTACAGAATGGTATTTCATGAATGCAGTTAAAATATGAGGAGAAATATAAAATCCATTGTCTCCACGGTCGAAAAATGCAGTAGGTTTATGGCCTAAAGTGAATAGAGATAA
>DDBW01000006.1 GCA_002335495.1 Candidatus Dojkabacteria bacterium UBA2022
CGTGCTGTCGAAATACGGCCCGAAGGGATCATTGGCGCCGATGATGGGATGATGCTGTGTGTATGCAAAAATGTTTTCCACCCCGATGTACAAATCGTACTTATCACCCCAGCGCTTGCTGATCTGCGCATTGGCCAGGAAGTAATCCGGCGAGCGCTCCAATGCCCGGTACTGCGCCGGATTGGAGGCCGTGGACGGAATGCGCCGAGCGCCCTGCCAATTGAGCGTGAAGTCGAAATGCCAGCCGCTTTTGGTTTCGTAGGCAGTATTGAGAAAAGCCCGGTGCCGAGATAAGAGCGGGCGTTCCAGCAAGCCGGGCGCAAAGGTGGTGCGGGCGTCGTTGAAACGGTAGGCCAATCGCAGGTCCCAGCCCGCCAGCAAATCCACATCCAACTGAGCCATAGCGCTGTTGGAAAACGAGCGCCCGTCCAAGTTGCCGATGTGCAGTTCCTGCGGACCTTTGTCGAAATCAACCACCACCTGATTCACAAAATTGGTGTGATACACGCCGGCCGTGAAAGTAGCCGCGCGGTGGTTTATTTCAAAGCCTTGCGTGAAGTTGAGACCGAAATTCCAGGCTATTTCCGGGCGCAGGCCATAGGGAAGCCCTTCGGCATCGCCATGCAAAACGATGTTGCGATTGGAGGCCCAGATACCGATGTTTTCAGCCCAGACGGAGGCGGTGCGCTGCCCTCTGGCTGCCGAGATGCGAAAGACCGTCAGATCGCGGGGCGTGTAGGAAACGTGCAGGCGCGGCGTAAAAAACAGCCCGTAGTTGTTGTGGTAGTCGGCGCGAATGCCTGCCACGGCCGTCAACTTGAGAATGAGGAAATCCTGGCTTTATACCAGCACGCTAAAGCTCTGCTCTTTTGTGGTATTGAGGATTTTGGATTAGTTCCCGTTGAGGCCATGGCTACCGGTACTCCAGTACTTGCTTTAAAGGCAGGGGGGCTTTTGGAAACGGTTGAAGAGGGTAAGTCTGGGTTCTTTTTTGAGACCATTGATGAACTTTCTGGAATTATTCAAGACGAGAGGGTGCGAAAGATTAATCCTAAATGGTGTATAATGAGAGCACGAAACTTTACTCAGCAGAAATTTAAGAAACAGATATATAGTTACATAGAAAAGGTTTATGAAGAAGAAAAACGGTATTAAAGTTGCGATTGTCGCCGATTCCTTAATTGCTTCAGGAGGAGCTGAGAGGGTTATAGATGAAATTCTTCTTGAATATCCTAACGCTACCATTTACACCTCTATTGCAGATTCTAATGTTATAAAAAGTCATTTCCCAAATAATAGAGTTGTGAAGTCTTTTATACATTATCTTCCATTTGAAAAGCACCTAAGAAAAGAACTATACCTTCTATACCCCTGGGCATATCGAGCTTTCTCTTTTCTTGGCTTTGATGTAGTGATTTCTGTATCCTCTGCTTTTGGTAAATTTGTAAGACCATGGAGTAGAAAGACGAAGCACATTCTATACTGTTTAACTCCTCCAAAATTCTTTTGGATGAAAGAGGGAAGGACTATAAAGGATCAGCAAAGGGCGTCTTTTAAATTCTACTCTTTCTTCATGGATACTTTCCTTGAGAAAATATGGCAGTACTGGGATCGTAAAGCTGCTAGGAAGGCAGATAAAGTATATTCAATTTCAAATGAAGTTCGAGATCGTATTCAGAAATTCTATGGAATTGATACTGAAGTTGTGTATCCACCTGTTAAAGTTAGTGAAATCAAGTTTAGGAAGGATAATGATGATAGAGAGAATTGGTTTCTCTATCTAGGAAGAGTTGAAAGGTATAAAGGGGTTCATCTCGCAATTGCTGCAGCTGCGCATGCGAAAGTCCCTTTAAAGGTTGCTGGTACAGGTTCCCAGATGGAAGATATGAAAAATCTTGTTACAGAGCTTAACGCCAAAGGATACGTTAAATTCCTAGGTGCACCTACGGATGAACAGAAATATGAACTTTTAAGAAAGTGTAAGGCTTTAATCTTTCCCGTTAGAGAAGAAGATTTCGGTATTGTCGCTGTTGAAGGAAATGCCGCAGGAGCTCCTGTTATAGCT
Source organism: Candidatus Dojkabacteria bacterium UBA2022 (assembly GCA_002335495.1). Taxonomy (GTDB): domain Bacteria; phylum Patescibacteriota; class Dojkabacteria; order SC72; family SC72; genus UBA2022. The sequence continues at coordinate 2,066 of DDBW01000006.1, forward strand.
TTCAAAAGCGGAGGGACTCTTGAAACTATATCAGAGGTTAACCCTAAAACAGGAGTTTTCTTTAAAGAGTGGAATGCCCTTGATCTAGCCCAAGTGCTTGAGGATTTTGATCCGGATCAGTATGATCCTTTTAATTGTAGAAAACAGGCTGAGCAATTTTCAGCAGAGCTTTTCAGATATAAATTAAAGCATATTGTTAACGATGTACTCATTTCTAAAAAGAGCGCTTGATCTCACAGTCGCTACTTTCGCAATTGTTTTCTTTTCCCCAGTTTTAATATTATTTGCTCTCCTTATTAAATTCGATGGGACGGGTGGTCCAATCTTTGTTGATATATCAACAAGAGTAGGGAAGGGTATGAAGAACTTCTATATGTATAAATTTAGATCAATGGTGCCTGGTGCACACATTGATTTCTGGGAAAAGCACCCTGAGCTTAAAGAACTTGAAAAAGAATGGAAAAAGATTGGTAAACTGCCGATTGATCAGGATCCTCGTATTACTTGGGTTGGTAGAATCATCCGTAAGACGGATCTAGATGAGCTTCCTCAGTTGTTTAATGTATTCAAGGGTGAAATGAGTATAGTTGGGCCAAGAGCTCCATACCCTGAGGAGTTGGAAAGGTATATGGATGAGTATCCTGAGATTAAAAAAGATGTAGAGAGAACCTTTCAGGTTAAACCTGGTTTAACAGGGGTATGGCAAGTCTCTGGTAGGAATGCAATTACAATACCCCAACGTTATAAAATGGAGGGTGATTATGCTGACCGTAGAAATGTGCTTGAAGATATCGCTGTTATTATACAAACGCCTATCGCTATGATTACCCGTAGGGGTGCAGTAGAATAGGGGATGAGGACGCATAGAGATCAGGTTATAATTCTAAAATCCAAAAACTACTCAGAAGCTGATAAGATTCTTACGGTTTTCGGGAAAGAGTTCGGTAAATTCTCACTACTGGCGAAAGGAGTTCGCAGGCTGACTAGTAAAAATCGCGGAAATATTCAGACTCTTTCTATTGTTGATATCTCTTTTTATAAAGCGCAAGGAATTCCTCTCCTCCTTGAAACGAGTGTTGTTCATATTCCTGACTTTACAAATTTTGATGTTAAAAACTCAGAAAGGGTACTTCACTTGGTGAGTAAATTGATTCCGGAAGAGCAGAAATATTCAAAGGTATTTGATGCTTTAAGATCTGCTATCCAAAAGGGGCTTATAGATGAGTATACGAGTCGTTTTAGAATGCTTTTGCTTATGGAAGAGGGATTGATGGATAATCTGAAAGCGTGTAGTGAATGCGGTGGTATGAGTGAAAAACGTTACATACAGCTATCAAACTTTGTGTTGCTCTGCGAAAATTGTTATATTAATAAAGGGCTGATTGAGAAAGATTTTATGGTGGTGGATAGTAGTTTATACAGCGATCTAAGGTTTGTAAGTGCTCTTGATCAGTATATAAATAACCTGCTTATAAATATATTGTAGTTTGTGAAAAATTTAACTGCCTTTACAATTGCAATTCTTCTGTCGTTTCTATATTTTCTTGGATACCATCCTGTTAATGCTGGAGATGTGAAAGCGGTAGTTGATACCGATGTCCTAGCCTTTATAGATATAGATCCTTTCTCGACGGTCGAGATCGATGAATCTAACGTTGAAGTTGGGCTTTGGAGGGATATTCGCGTTAGGATTACGGATCGTTTTGGTGATCCTTTGCAGGGGCGTGAGATCTCTTTTTTTGCTGATCCTCCTGGCTCTGCTGAGTTTGAACAACCGCCTGTTACCGATTCTGATGGATGGGCAAATGGAAAGTTTAGATCTTTGACTCCGGGAGTTTTTGCTATAAAAGCGAAGGATTCTACATATCCAATTGATATATTTGTTCAACAAAGTGCTTCTGCATATGTCTTTCCGATTCCTACCCCTACATTAAAATCCGAACCTTACTACACAAAGGGGACCTCCAATACTGTTGAATGGAATGCTGTTACTGGACTTGATTCCGATTACTCGTATGAGGTTCAGGCGGGGCTTGATTCCAGTTTCGGAAGTGTTGTTGCTAGCTCCCCTTTGCTTGAAACTCTAAGCTATACATTTAATGGCCTCCAAGATGGGAAAATGTACTTTTACCGCGTTAGGAGTGTTAACTCTGGAGGAGGAGTTAGTTCGTGGTCAGAAGTTACTTTCAGCGTGCAAGATGGAACTGCTCCTAAAATAGTGAAGACGGAATCTCCTAAAGTTGAGAAGATTGGTAATGTACTTAACGTGACTTTTAAATTCACCGCTTCCGATTCCCTATCTCTCAAAAAAGTATGGTTGTATTGTAATGATAGTAATGGTTTAAGGGAGTGTGGAGCTCTGCAGAACACCGGAAGTTTGTATAGTGCAAGTATTCCTCTTACAGATCTTGAGAGAGGTATATTTCAGAATTATAAACCTGAGTATAGTTTCTGTGTGAAGGCGGATGATGAGGCGGGTAACTCAAGTGAAAATTGTGACTTTAAAGTTGTATTGAAGGATTACATTGATGATGATGTTGATATCCCTGTCTATACTGAAGTTATCAATTATGTCTTTAGAAATGTTAACGAAACGCTAGACTCCATTGATACTTTTGTGGCAGGGTATTTTTCTAGTCTCAAGGCTTTAACTTTAACAATGCTTGGTTTTCTTCTCCTAATTCTATCTGCGGTAATATCTTTATTTGCTGTGTTGGGTAGCTTAACTCTGGTACCGGTTATCATACGTTCTACAGTAACGAGGTTTTCAAGAGTGATTGGGCTAATTAAGCACGGTGCTCCAGTTGGGGTTGTTTATGATGCTGAAAGCAAAAAGCCTCTGAGGTTTGCAGAGGTGTCTATTTTTGATAATAACAATGTTTTGGTAAGAAGAGATTTTACTAATAGCAAAGGGGAGTTTACTGCTAATTTGGATATTGGTAGATATAGGGTTTTGGTTGATAGAAAGGGGTATATTTTCCCAAGTTTGATTGTAAGAAAGAGTGAGGATGAGAATTATAAGCGGGTGTATAGGGGAGAAACGATTATTGTCTCAAAGAGAAACCCAATGTTTATATCTATTCCATTAGATCCTAAGAATATGATGGGATACGAAGTGAAGAGTATATATAGAAAGCAACGTTTGGTGCATTTCCTTAAGCATCTCAATGTTCTGATTACTGTCGTTGGTTTGTTAATTGCTTTCTATGCTTTTGAAAGAAATGTGACTTGGTTCAACCTTATTTTATTGCTTCTGTATATTCCTGTTTTTGGAATTTATCTTAAAGCCGTAGTCAAATTGAATATAGGGTTGAAGTAGTAATATATTGAAAAAATATTATTATATTGATATCATCTACAGATTTACAGCCGTGGATGTGTAGCTCAACTGGTAGAGCAAGCGGCTCTTAACCGTTAGGTTCAGGGTTCGAGTCCCTGCACATCCACCATTCTCATATTGACCTCATCTTATTTTATAAAATGCAAAGAGACCCTTACAGGCCTCTTCACATTTATATACTTTGTAACCTTAGTTACTTAGTAATCTTTATCTCTTTTGCTTTTACTTCCTCAGCCTTTGGCATTTTTATTGTAAGAACCCCGTTCTCCATCTTAGCCTCTGCCTTATCTGAATCTATCTTGCACGGAAGATTAAATCTCTGTTCGTATGATGATTCCATACTTCTATAGAAATACTTCTTTTTATCATCACTCTTTTCTTCCTCTTTAGATGATGCAGATATTGTAAGGACTTCGTTGTCCAAGGATATTTTTACATCCTCCTCTTTAATTCCTGGAAGGGCCATTTTAACGAATACCTCATTTCCTTCCTCCCACATATCAGCACTGAGGCTTTTTGATACAGATGGGGTTAGGGTGAAGAAGTCATCAAATGGAGATGTGAAAAAATCATCCATTATTGACCTGAATGGCCTGTAGATGACTCTGTTATCGTCGTTATTTCTTTTGATTATTTGCATTGTATTTAAAAATGATAAATTAAATACCGAAGGGATTACCTTCTAGCAAAGTATAGCTCCGAGTGCTAATTTCTGTCAAGATGGACTCAGAAGTTAAGGATTAACTCTGAGGTTATATAGACTGCATATATAAAAAGGAGAATATAACCTTCTTTTCTGGTTATAGTCCTATCATTGATTACCATGAGGGAGAACATGAATATTGTGATTGATAGTAGAATTAAAGCGGGGATTAAGCTTGTGAAGTTAACAAGCGTAGTTGGTCGTATTAGGATAAGTAGTCCAAGCACCGCTGAGTTAAAGGTTGCACTGCCAATGAAGTTTCCTGCTGCCAGTTTACCCATATCACCATTCTTACTTCTAAGCATAATTACGATTTCTGGAAGGTTTGTTCCAATTCCCAGTACGAGCAATCCTATTATCAAAGGTGGGGTATTTAAGGCTTCTGCAAGTCCTAGGGCGGTTGAAACGGTTAGGTTTGCGCTAAGGATCAGTCCTGCTATTCCAAGAATTGATTTGATTAGAAGGGTGGATAGCTTTCTGTTGCTATGATTATTAGTAATTTCCCATACTTTACTCTTTGCGATTATATATACGACGAAGCCGGAGTACAGAGCGAGGAGGAATATTCCTTCCATCCAGTCCATCCTACCGTCAATGAGTACAAGTATCTGTGCATAGATAATTGCTAAGGAGAATAGTACCTCTTTAGTACTATACATCCCTTTAAAAGGTAGCGATTTATTCTTGATTGCGCTTATCCCTATAACAAGGGTGAGTAGTATTATGGTTGCTCCCACAATATTTCCTACGGATAATCCCGAGTATCCGCTTGAAGCTGCATTGATTGCTACGAAGGTTTCTGGAAGGGAAGAGGTCATTGCAAGAATTACAAAACCTATAAGGAAGGTGTTAACTCCAAGTCTTCGTGATATCCCAACGAAAGATGACTCTATAAGATCTGCTGATTTAACCAGAAGAAATATTAATACAAGAAGTGATCCTATTGTGGGCAGTATATCCATGTTCAATAGTGTAGCATATGTTTATAAAATATTCAGAATATCCTTATTACCCGTGTTATTAGTTGATTTCAATCCAACTATACCCTCCCTCTTTTTCATATAGTTCCTGGTTAAAGAACTTCATTTGAACAGGGGTTATTTCATATACGACTCTTCCTATGCTCTTGATTATCTCCTTTGCATTATACTTTGAAGGATCTTTTGTGAATTGAGAAATAAACCAGATTACCTTTTTAAGATCCGTAACCTTCTTTGCTTCTCCCCATGCTTGAATAGCTTTCTTTTTATCTGCAGGGGTTTGATGTGTATCAGTTATTGTAAAGGCAACTTTGCTGTTCTCTTCAATCTGTTTTACGTGTATGGTTTCTGGACCCGAGAGGAAGTAGAAGTGAAGGTCTTTGTCTACAACATAATATACGTTACATAACCATGGGTGATCACTGTCGCTTGTTCCTAACGACATTATCTTATTTTTGTCTAAAAAGTCTTTTATTTCCTTCTGCATATATTTTCTATATGAATTATTTTTTGAATTATATCAAATGTTATTTAATATATGGTAAATTGGGGTAGGGATAATTTAAAATTTACGATTATGAAAAAGAGTACAATTATCTATATATTAATAGCTTTGATTGTTGTAGTAGGTGGAGTTGCCTTGTATATATATTTGAAAAATGGTGATGATGGGTCTTCCGGGGATTCTTCCAATAATGGGGGGAATGTCCCTTCCGATAACGATGGAATTAAGGATGATGGTAGGGATTATGCTACATACAAATCAGTTGAGAAAGATGGCTTTAAGCTGGAATATAAATATGTAGGGGAGAGTACTTGGGATTATAGAATTACAGGGTCTTTGCCAAATCCTTGTTATGATGTAAAGGTGGATTCTTTAGTTAGAGAGAGCTATCCTGAACAGGTTGTATTCAATTTAACGGTTGTTGGACCAAAGAAGGATGTAGTGTGTGCACAGGTTATTAAGGAATACTCATACAGAGGAGTGTTTAATGCAAGTGAGAAGGCGAGTGTGGAGATGAATGTTGTAAATTAGGCTTCTTTCTCAATCTCTAAATAAGCTTTGTAACCTTCTTCTATTATCTCTGAAACACTTTTGTTGTTTATAAGTGCAGATCTTATTGCTGCATTTACACCCATCAATAGCATAAATTTTCTATGTGAGATTACTTTCTCTTTTGCGTCTCTCAGCAGTTTCTCTCTAACTAGAGAAACACGCACTGTTTTTCGCGGATCTTCTTTTCTTCCGTCTGCTAAATTACTCTGAGCATACATACTGTCCGCGTAGTTTACTGCGTTTAGGTAATCCACAGGTTTGGTCCTAAATCTTGCAGTTCTTATTGCTCCTGATGGAGTTTCAATCTTTGCATCTGCTGTGTTCACTCTTAATGTTAGTGCTGATGTAAAAACTGCTCCTTTTAATTTTGTCGATACAAAGGAAGTTTGGTCGGGACCTTTTGAGACCAGGTTTGCATCCTCCTCATATGTTGTTTCAAGAACTTTTCTTGGGATGGGATCGGTGTATGCAAACATAAAGCATCCGGTACTTATTCCTTTCTTTGATTGCTCAAACTCAAGTTTAAGTGTGTTTGCAGTTTCTGCAAGGGCCTGATCTACGGGTATACTAAGGGATGTGAGTAATACTTCTTGAAATTCTTTTATAGAAGAAATCTTTTTGCTAGGAAGGTTTGATATCTTCTCGTCAATTACTCTTTTCAACTGATGGAGTTTAGCGGGAGCGACAACCCATGCGGTTTGTAATTCGGCTGGAGGGGCTTTTTCAGGATCTCCTTCTTTTCTTTCGAGGTTTGAAATAGTGCTATCGTCTGGGTCTACGCAAACATATCCTGATCTTTCGTTATTCACGACTTGCCATCCCAGATTGCTTGCAGCTGAAGCATATAGTTTAGGTTTAACTGACTTTCGCAGGTCGTTTCTAAATCTCTCTTCGAGTGGGGGGATTTTGTAGGGAACTCTTATATCTAAAATAGGTACTTTAATGCTTTTTTTATATGTGATTTCAGTCTCTCTGATTATTTCGGGAGGTCTAATTGGTCTATCCTCACTCTCAATATTACATTCTTCAAACATCTTTTCTGCAAAATCTACTCCGGGTCTCCCATTTATATTAAAGTGAGGGTGCATGAAAATTATTCGATCGACTTTTCCCTTTGCATTCTTTAAAATGACGATTCTTACTGCTGGCTGCTTTTCTGCAATCTCTTTATAATTTCGTGCTTTGTTAAGATCTAGATTCCCAACAACCATAACTTCGAAGGCTTTATTTTCTGATTTTGTTAGATCGGTTCTTATACCTTGCATTTCTTCATCAGCCCTTTTTTGATGTTTTCCATCTGTAAATTTCACTCCTAACTCTACGAATTGTTTTTTTGTCTCATCATCTTTATGTTGCCCTAATATCTTTAACCATTTATCTCTGTACTTATCTGAATTCCTCTCCTCAAATGATCCCTCCATTTTATTTTGCTGATGAATTCTCCTTAGTCCTTGTTCATTCTCAGCTTTATACTTTTCGATTGCTATCGATAAATTTTTAACGAGTTCTTCCGGATCTACTTCACCAGCCACTGGGACATCTAAGTCCCAAACTCCAGCTTCACCACCTACATGCTCAGAAGGCTGCCCTTCCTTTTTTGCATATGCCGCCTCATAGGGAAACATCTCTTTAAAGGCATTTCTAGATGAACCAACCCCTCCGGACATCTCTAATCCAACGTTTATTGCCTTTTCTTTAAATTTATTAGTTATTGTTACTCCATATCCTGCAGCTAAAGAAAGAGATGTGGCGACCATTAAGCTCTTTTCAGCTTTTATACCCGGAACATCTAATGTCCCAGGTTGTGGTGGATGTCCAAATGAGCTATCTGCGCCACTTAAAAACGGAATCCTCATTTTAAATCTCTCCTATTCTCTTAATTAAATCTACTAATGCCCTAATATTACTATCTATATTACCATCTCTTAAGAATGCATGGGGAACGGTATTTATTTCAATGTACTCACCTTTGTTCTTTTCAGGGGTATTATTATAGAAAGATTTAGTTGATTCTACGCTTATTCTTGTTAGTAATCCTTCATGATCAATCCCTCTAAATTCAGGATCAACATACTGATTACCTTTGGAGTTTCTGATTGTGAAAGGAGTCACATATACTTTGGTGTTTGAAGTAATACTTTTCATCAAAGACGATAGAGTAGGAAATTGGGGCTTGTAGTCGTGGTTACCTGTCCACTCCCCATCCTTAGTTGATTGTCCTTCCTTTGTTACGTAGTAGTTGGCTGGATCTAAATATATAGCTTTGGAGATACGACTAGATACCAGGTCTAACAGGGCATATGTTGTTGGTATCGATCCCGCACTGGTGCATGCTAGAATGATTTCTGAAGTTCGATATTTATTCGAGAAATATTTAATAACTTCAATTGCCTCATTGATAGCATACTTGTATTTCTCGTTTGCTCTAAAATCTCCTTCCATTGATGAATAATCGAAGGATACCAGAGGGCAAGAAATAGAATTGGCTAGTACTGTGTTAAATGGTATTAAATACTCTTTATCGTCGCCGTCTCCACCTATAAAAATCAATATTTTGTCAAAACTTTTATCCTCGTTATATAGATCGATTGCTATATTTTTATTTTCTCTACTTTTTATCGTAAATGTGTTCATAATATACAGAATATTACGTTATTCTTCTTTAATCAATAATGTTGACTATTACGTAACGTAATAGTATAACCTCGGTTATGTATTCAATTAAAGAATTTGCAAAATTAAATGGAGTTACAGTGAGAACTTTACAGTTCTACGACCGTATAGGCATTTTAAAAGCTAACTACGTTAATGAGAAACACTATCGATTCTATACTATAGATTCCATTGGCATTCTCAAACAAATTCTCGTTCTAAAGGAGATAGGCTTGAGTTTGAGGGAAATGAAGGATGTTATCGGAAACCAAGATAAGTTTAGGAAGGTAGTAGAAGAACGAAAGGAAAATATTGTTGAGAAGATTAGATTATTGAATCTCACCTTAAATGATTTGAATAAATTTTTAGAAACTAAAAGTATGAGTAGTTTTGATATTGAAGAGCAAATTGAAGAGATCGAGCAGAAACGCAATGAGATGGAAGCTCGTGATAGATGGGGGCATACTGATGCATACCGTCAATCTATGGAGAAGTACTCAAAAATGAGCAAGTCTGATCTTGAAAGGATAAAAAAAGAAGGAAAGGAGATTATGGAGGATTTTGCAGCCTTAATGAGAGAAGGAATTTCTGTCGAGGATCCTAGGGTACAGGAATTGGTTGCTCAGTATCATAGGTTTATTGGTAACTTCTACGAGTGTGACTTAAATATCTTAGGGGAACTTGCTCGTATGTACACTGCAGATTTCAGGTTCACACGCACCTTTGAAAAGATTCAGGAGGGGTTAGCAAAGTATATGTCCGAAGCAATTCTTTATTATGTACAAGTGAGGAGTAGTTTTTAGAGTATAAATTTCATACAATGGATGAATAAGTTCATTATTATTTGAGATGAAATATTCATTGCCTAAAAGTAAGAGTCCTGTTTGGTTTAGATTGTTGGCTTGGATTCTCCTTTTGAATTACTCACTTTTTATCCTTAGTAGAATCATCGTCGGTGGAAATTTAGATGGTAGAGTTTTATTCTCATTCTTGATTCTCTCTATAGTTGTAACCCTTGTATATTTCTTAGGATATTTTGGAGCTAGAATCTGGGCATATACTTTTGCTTTTGCAAATATCTTTGCTCTTGGCTACTTAATGTACTCGGTTATATTTAATGTAGCAGATGGATGGACTGATCTAGCTTCATTTATAGGAATGTTGTTCTGGCTTATTGCTGGATTTGTTCTTGGAGCTATTTTTCAGTTGGGAATCTTTATATATAGGAAGATTAGTTCAAAGAAGTAGCTGGATATAGGTCGTCAAATACATTCGAAAGTTTTGCGACATATAATCCATCATCTCTCTCAGAATCAAAGTTTTGCCAGTTTAGTAATGGCAAATCCCAAAGGGGAGCTGAGTCGTTAATAAGTTTGATATCTTCCTGTGACAGTGAGAACGATAGCGAGTTGATATTTTCATCTATGTGATTAATCTGTCCGGCTTTCACAAGTGTTAAATGTCCTAGATCGTATAACCAGTTTAGGATGATCTGGTTTTGTGTTGCACCATACTTTTGTGAAAGCTCTACAAGTATTGGCCAATTTCGCAGAGCCGTTCTATTTCTTCTTAAACCTTGATAGATAATATGCTGAATGCCTAGCTCTTTACCTCTTTGAATAATGCCGAGCTCTTCGTATACTCTGATTTCAAAATTATGGCATATTTCGTGTAGTACAATTTTATCTTTAAATATTGAGTGGAAATAATTGAGTTGCTCGAGGTTGAAATTATTTAGGCCAAGTGTTTTCGCGTATCGTTTTTCAAAGATATATTCGATTAACTGAATTAAGCCTTCTCTTCCTAGTCTTCCTTCCATTGTGGATGAAACCATGAAAGTATCTACTTCTTTCCTTCCCATTATTTCTAAAAACTCAAAAAAGTTTTCAATAGCATCCTCTACTGTTTGTGATTTTCCGGGATATGCACAGAACGTTAAGTATGTATCTGGGAATTCTTTTATAGCTTGTGCTAGAAGTTTAACTGCATTTCCGTTTGCGTATGTCATATAACCGACTGCATAGTTAATTCCCTTGTTTAATGCATATTTCATACTTTCAATCTGGTCTTGATCTGTAATTCCCTTCTCTTTTAGAATTTCTTCCCCAAATCCAAAGGATCCGAGTCCAATTGGAAAGAGCTCTTTTCCGCTTATGTTGATACTATTCATTATGGTATATTTATATATGTTTTATTCAAGAGTTTACCACAGTATAGCTATTCTTGCGCTTCTCTTTTTTCTTTTAATTTCACCCTTGAAAGTTCTTGCCCACAGTGCGGATACTTCTACCTATGCAATAATTACAATTCCTGAGAAAGCCGAGGAGTTGTTTAATGTATCTATTACAATTCCTGCTCCGTTACTTATGCTTGTTTTAGATGAGAAACTTGATACCCAGAACCCAGCAGAGGTTAAGTTTCAAAATTATAGGGAGGATATCTCAAACTATATATCAGATAATTTTAGAATCTTAAGTGGAGGAGAGTTATGTTCTGTCTCTGAAAATACGATTCCTGAACAGGATCAGAATAATGTGTTGTTTGGTACCGGTTTGATGGTTGAAAATAAATATAAGTGCGAAAAGGATGGTGAAGTTGTAATTGAAAATACTATGTTTGTGGATAGACTTCATCACACTAATTCGATTACCATCTACAAAGGCTCAACCGAAAACCTTTTGCAGGCCTCACTCCTTACTAAGGACGTAACAAGTTTGCAGGTTGGTAATGCTGAAGTTAAGGAGGTAAAAAATGATAGTCAGAAAGCAGATTGGATTTCGAAGTTAACGTCTCAAATAGGGGAGGTCTCCCTTTTCCCATTGATGGGTATTGTATTTCTGCTTGGTCTACTTCACACCTTAGAGGCAGGGCATAGCAAAACAATCCTAGGTGGGATGTTGGTTGATAGAAAAGTGGATATCAAACAGGCGATGGGGTATATAACAATATTTACAGTGACTCATATCGCTGATATTGTTCTTATCGGTATCATTTTCTTAGTTGCAAATTCCTTTGTTGATGTGTATTCGCAACTCCCTTATCTTCAAATATTCTCCCTCTATGCTCTTATGTTTATCTCTTTCTATCTGTTATTGAAGGCGGTGGTGGAATTGATCAAAGAGGGTATTCATAAGTACCAGCATAAGCATAACCATGAGCATCACCACCATCATGAACATGATCATGAGCATGAGCATGAGCACGGACATACTCATGCGGAGTATGATTCAAATACAAGTTTTGGAAAGCAGCTTCTAATGGGTTTTGTCGCCGGTCTAGCTCCTTGTCTATTTGGCTGGACTATATTTATGGCTGTGCTTTCAACGAGAAATATATGGGCATTATTTCCAGTAATTATTTCTTTCGGACTTGGAATATTTCTTGCTCTTACAATATTTGCTTTGATAGTTCTTCGGCTTAAAAAGAGCGTACTTAAAGAAGGCAGTATTATTTCTCATCTTTCTCCAATACTTTCCTCTCTAATCCTCTTTATATACAGTTTAACTCAGATACTATAGTGGAGGATTTGGTATTAGTCCGTCTTACCAATATAGAGTTTGATAAGGTTTTAAACATGGGGGTAGGGGAGGTATTTAATCATGTTAATTTGCTTCATGGGGCTACAATGATGAGGGTTGATTCAAGTAAATTTCAGTATGGTATTAGGATTGTTAAAAACGGTGTTTACGGCAATGGCGATGCAGTTAATACTCCCCCAGAACTCGATTACAGTAAACTAATTAAGTTGGAGTTATTAAATATTAAGGATGGGTTTGAGGTTAAAGGTAATTATGATTTTGAGAACCTACTACTACATGACGATAGAGGAATCGTTGAATCATTGTATGCAAGGTACCATCCGGTTATAGGAATTACTAAAGGAGAGCTTTTAGATATGAAATTTTATGTAAGGAGGTTTAGAATACTAGCCTTTTAGTGCCTCTTTAAATGCGGTTTGTATGGCTCCTTCTTCCTCTGGTGTTACAGGTTCAATACTTAATAGATCAAACCATGTTTTACTATTCTCCCAATGTTCTTGAATCGTTGTTGCGAGTGTCCAAGCGTTCTCTCTGGCTCCCTTTGCAAACTCTCGGGCTCTTGTATGTAAGCCTAAATCTTCAAATGAATATACCGTTTCATCCCTCATTATCACATTGAAAGATCTGGCAGTCGATATCTGTGTGTCACGTACTTTTGCCACTTCGTCATTACCATCAAACACAATATGACTTTTATCCTTATATCCATCGGCCCAAAAGGCTGACTCTTTCACATTTTTCAACTGGTAATTTGGACGCACCATATTTAATATATCCTATAGTTAATTGTTTGATATTCTCTCATCCTAAACCTCTTTCTGTCAAATATATGGTGGTATAATAAATACAAAGGTTTAAATTTATAATTTCTTCTCATATGAAAATCTCTTTAACTGAACTACAAGAATTAGTTAATAAAGCTCTTGTTAAATATGGATATAACGATGAAGAGGTGAAGGTGTTAAGTGAGATTTTAATGTATGCCCAGATGCGAGGAAATAATCAAGGAATAGTAAAGCTTATTGGAAATGGAATTCCAAAGAATATGAATGGGAAACCGTATGAAGTAGTTAAAGATACTCCAGTATCTGCTTTGGTTAATGGAAACTACACCCATGCAATGGTTGTTATGGATGCCATAACTGACCTTGCCATTGAAAAAGCTAAAGCATCGGGAATTGGAATTGTAGGGAATAATAATACTGCTGAGTCAACTGGAGCAATTGGCTACTATGCTTCAAAAATAGCAAAAGCTGGATTTATAGGTCTTGCATTCTCATCTGCACCTTTCCAAACTACTGCTCCTCACGGTTCTACGGAGGCTCTTTTTTGTACTAATCCTCTCGCATACGCAATTCCAATGGAAGATGGAGAGATAGTTTTTGATATGACAACCTCTGCTGTTGCATACTACGGCCTTATAGAAGCGAAAACACAGGGTACTCTTCTTGCTGATAATTATGGGTATGATGCTGATGGTAATGACACAAATGACCCTGTAAAGATAATGGGTGGAGCTATTAAAACAATGGCAGGCCATAAAGGTTCTGGTCTGGCACTTCTAGTTCAGGTTCTTGCTGGATCATTGGTAGGAGCAGAATCATTCAATTCAAGTAGCGACAATGGTGGAAATTTGGTTATTGCTATTGATCCTAACATTCTTTCTCAGAGTGATGATTTTAAAAAGGATGTTACAAATATTGTAAAGAGAATTAAGAGCTCAAAACCTGTAAATACTGAAAATGAGGTTATGTATCCAGGCGAAAGAGGGAATCAAGCTACAAAGAACGTTATAGACTCAGGATATATTGAAGTCGAAGATAATCTTCTTAATGAATTAAAGAAGGTAGTAGGGTAGAGACGAAAAGGTAGATCTCACTCTTGTGTTTATAGTGTCCTGTAGTTTACTGCCATGTAGAGATATAATTGCATGCACATGATAGACGCATTGTTACAAAATCAAAACATAATTGAAACCGCGGTAGAGGAATACCAGTTTTAATTGATACTGGGGAAAAATATGTTATTGGCCAAATTGCTCATGTTAATCACCTCTTCGCTGCTATTGAATTGCCTAAAGGTCCTTCTTCCTCTGACTATGCAGATATACTTTCCAATACACTCTATGCACTCCCATTCAAATATAGGGGAGTACGAATGGATCAGTTATCAGATCACGCTTTAGATAATCTTTTTGCAGAACTCTTTGATAATCTTGACGATGATTTAAGAGTTGATTTACATAGTATTGCTTTTGATTTATCTACATCACCTGCAATATCGGATGGATATGCAAAACAGTTGGACAGAATTTTAAGTCTTTAATAATTGCTTTCCCCCTACCTCCTTCACCAACACTTCACTCATAGTGATGTAGTATGAGCTATATTTAAATTAATTCATTTATTCTAATGAATAAAAAGAATTTAACTATGGCCGCAATCGCAGTTACTTCTTCTCTTGTACTCTTTGGAAGTATTTACGGAGGAAAGATCTACGCTGAATCAGCAGATAGTACAATACAAGATACCTTTATATCTACCCTTGCTCAGAAACTGGGAGTTACAGAAGAGAAAGTTGAAACGGCTCTAACTGAAACCCGTGAGGTTATCCATGAAGAAAGAGAAACCGCACGCGAAGCTGCAATCGCTACTGCTTTAGAAAATGGAGACCTAACTCAAAAAGAGGTCGATATTCTAAACGCTATGCACGAAATACGTGAGGAAATTAGAACCAAAGCTTTACAAGCAGGTGAAAGACCTCAAAGACCAGGATCTCTAGTTGATATGGTCGATGAGTTAAATGAGGCTGGAATAAAGGTTACAGAGGAAGAATTAGATGCCCTTCACGAGAAAATTCAAGAACTTGATCTTGGATTTGGAAGAAGAGGAGAGGGCCGTGGAATGGGTATGCATATGGGAATGTAATTAAGGTATATAATATGCTATGAAGGTCTTAATTGTTGAAGACGAAAAAGCATTAAGAACTCCTATGAGAAAGTTCCTCGAAAAGAGGAACTTCTCAGTGGAGGAGGCAGAAGATGGAGCAACGGCTCTATCTTTAGTCGCTACAGAAACCTATGACTGTATTCTACTCGACCTTAATCTCCCTGAGATAGATGGTATTACCGTTGCTAAAAAAATCAGAGAAGAGTCCCACACTCCAATTATTATGGTTACTGCAAGATCCCAGGTATATAATAAGCTGGAGGGATTTGAAGCCGGAACGGACGATTACATTACCAAGCCTTTTGATTTAAATGAGTTGGTTGCCCGAATTGATGCGTTAATAAGGAGGAGTAGTACTAATAAAGAGGTTGAATTGAGGTTCGGAAAGGGTCTTCTTGATGTAAATAAAAATGTTATAAGCATTGGTAGAAAGGAAGTGCTTCTTTCAAATAAAGAAACTGCACTTCTCGAGTACTTTATTCGAAACAAGGGAAGAGTTATCTCAGCTGAAGAGCTCTTAGAACACATATGGGGAAGGGACGTTGATATGTTTTCCGATACTGTAAAAACTCACATCAAGACTTTAAGATCAAAGATAGATCCGAAGAAGAATTTAATTAAGACAATTAGAGGGAAAGGGTATTTATATGAATAGTGAAATTAGTTTTATTAAATCTATTAAGTTCAAACTTGCTATTTGGTATTCAACTCTACTATTTATCTTCTCAATTGGCTTTGTATTCATTTTAAACATAATTGCCGTTAAATATATTGAGAATCAGCCTGCGTTTCCACAGCCGGTGGGTATGTTTAGGCGTGGAGCAATTGTTAGAGAAATCACTGAGACTGAAAGACTCCTTTTGCACGAAGCTCGTATGAAGGATCTTGAAAATTTCAGGGAACTCTCTTTCTACTCAATCATCCCTATCGTGCTACTTAGTTTTGTGGGTGGTTACGTTATTGCTGATAGGAACTTGAGTCCTTTGGAAAAACTAAATGCGGAAATGAGAAGAAGAAATGTGGGTGATCTTTCAACTTCAATTGAGTTTAAGGATAGGGGGGATGAGATCTCCGAACTCATGAATAGTTTCAATGCTATGTCTGAACGTATACACAGAACTTTTGAATCGCAAAAGGAGTTTGTTGAAAATGTATCGCATGAAATCAAAACTCCATTGGCAATTATTCAGGCTAATTTAGATTCCGCCCTGGAGGATAAAAAGATATCTAGGGATGAATTGGAAGATATTTTAAATGAGTCAAAAAAGTCTGTAAAAACGATGAATCATCTAACGGAGGATCTCCTCCTTCTCTCTGTTTTGCAACATGATATTGCTAAGGAAAAGGTTAGTATTAAGGATATCCTGGATAGTTGTGCTAGTGATGTGAAGAAGATTGCTAATGGGTTTGAAATTAACATTAACAGTAATGGAAAGGATGTCATGGTATACGGAAATAGTATGTTGCTTAGCCGGGCTATTTCAAATATCTTGGAGAACGCTGTTAAATACTCAGGTGGGAGGATTATTACAGTTAAGGTTGGTAGTAGCGACCAAAAAGACGTTGTTATTTCTATAGCTGACGATGGGGTTGGTATTCCAAAGGAACAGAGAAAGAAGATTTTTGAGAGATTCTATAGATTAGATAAAGGGAGGTCTAGGAAAGAGGGAGGTAGAGGACTTGGGCTTGCTATTACGAGTGAAATAATCAAGAACCATGGAGGTAGTATAAAGGTTGTAGATAGTGAGAAGGGGGCTGAGTTTGAAATTAGGCTTGAGAGTGCTTAGTTGTCAGTTCGACTGCGACCTTTTCAATAACAGCCTCGAAGTTATTTGAAGTATCATAATAGTTAATTCCGGAACTTTTACAGATTTCATAAATACTATTACTTCTTCTTATCCAACTTGCTATCCATTCCTTTAGTTGAGTTTCCTCAATATCATAGGTCCATTCTGCTTCACTTGGGTTTTCTCTTATATCAAATAACTTCTTTTCAGGGGTTGTATCTTTATATCCCAGGAAACAAATTTTTACATATTCATAGTCTTTTATTGTTGCAAGGTCTTCTGGATTAAAGTTTGTTCCCTCCATTACATAATCGCTTTTATACCATCTATATTCTTCCATTATCCCTTTAAAGAATGGCCATAGTATCGGAGTCTTATCTCTATCACGCATGTCTTCCTGTATACCAAGTTGCGGATAGGCCTTTCCAAGAGCGTCCCTTAGAATATCGGTTGAGATATATGGAATAGAGTACTTTCTGTTAAGTAACTTTGCTAACTGGCTCTTACCACTTCTGGGTACTCCGGATATTACATATAGCATCTCAGTATATTCTTTTTATTTTAAATCTTATCACTTTTACCTCTGTATCTTTATCTACTCTATCTCCATAGTATGCTTTGTAGCTTTCGAGGGCATCTTCTACAGGTTCATGTCCTTCGTAGTCCTCCGGTTGTAGCGTCGAAATAGTTCTTACATTTACTTTCTCAATTATGGCTTCTCCGAACTCTGTAATAATTTCTCCATCTCTAGTTGCTAGAATAATCTCATCATTCTCAGACAGATCTTTATCGTCAAATATTCTCCATGTGACATTTTTCAACCCTTGTTTTACAAGCTGCGTTAATTCGGGAGTGAATTTTACAGTTTTCTTCATATCAGTACTTTATTCAAAATACTGTACCTAGTCAAATAAATTGAGTATTATTACCTAAATAATATTGAATATATCTACAATGAAACTACTTCTAACTTCAATTGGAATATGTAACGACACACTGGATAGAGAACTTGAGAGTTTAGTTGGAAAATCCAAATTAGATATCAAAATTGGTGTTGTTTGCACAGCGGGTCTTGTTGAAGGAGGAAGCAAAGATGTATTTCTTGATTCAATGAACAACCTTAGGAAATATGGGTACAGATGGATTGATATTATGGATATATCCAATCCTAACCATGACTGGAAAAGCAGGTTATCACAATGTGATGTTATTTATGTCTCAGGTGGAAATACTTTCTTTCTAATGGATCAGTGTAGAAAGGTTGGATTTGACCAGTGGCTGAAGGATAATATTGAGAATCATGTCTATGTGGGAGTTAGTGCAGGGTCTATTACTGTAGGAAAGTCTGTTGAGATTGCTACGGTTGAACCTGCTGATGATAATTTTGTAGGAATGGCTGACTTTACGGGTATGGGACTTGTCCCTTTTAACCTCTCTCCTCACTCCCCAGATATGGTTAGTTATGAGAGCAACGAAGAGTATCAGAAGAAAGATGGAGGAGTATTATATGCATATGATGAGCAGAGTGCAGTTAAGGTTGAGGGAGATAGTACTGAGATTGTTGGAGGAGGGAAAATCTTTAGTTTGTAGATTCTTCCTTCACTCTAAATCTTACTATCTTTTTTATTAATTCAATAGGGAAGGGTTTATTATGTGGGAATTGTACGGCTCCTTTACTGGTAGTATATGGTTTCAACTCTTTTTCAAAAGCCTTTATCCCTGATGGGATAGGGTAGAAGCCAATATGATTTTTATACCCTGCAAAGTGTACTAAGTTTCTTTTTAGCTTATACGTGGGCATTTGGTATCCAATTGTTTCAGTGGCTTCTGGAACGAGGCCCTTAATGGTTTCTCTGAGTAGAATTAATCTCTCTTTTACCTCTCCTTCAAACTGTGAAATATACTCATCTACATTTGTAATCTTATTCATATCTACATCATACCATAAGTGGACTATAGGGTGTATAATTAACCCTATGGTAAGAGGAAGATTTGAAGAAAATTTAAATGTATCACAGGACGTTGCTCTCGCTATCGAGGTTTGGGTCACACGAACTGACCATCTTATTATTCCTGATCCTCAATGGGGGAGAATTTTAAAAGGTGCAGAAATTGATTCTGCCTGTGAACCCATTGTAGAAAAGATTCGGGATCAATTTTATTTAGAGGGCTTAACGTCGTCTGTGGCTATTGGAGTTATGGAAGCGGGGGCATTCCACCCACCATTTATTCGTAATGTGGCAGGAGTACCAAATGCAGTGAGGGTTTATAAAATACTCGCAGGAGGTTTTACCTGTTTACAAGATAGGGTTGCTACTTATATGGATTCATCTTCTGATGTTATATGTATCGGCAATGGAGATGTGTTCTCATTTAAAGCTGGGGATATAGGATGTGTATATACAATTGTAGATTTCCCGGCTTTTTCACTGGAGTACGATGCTAACGATATTACATCTGAATTAGCAACCTAAGCGACACAGTTGTGCATATTAATTTCTTTTACGTCGTCAACCTTTTCCGCGTGTATAATTAAACTGCTTCCAAGATGAGGAAACAATTTTGCAAGAAAATACGATTCAAGTCTATTTTTCTTAAAAGAGGCAAACCTGATTCTATTAGATTTTAAGTCTAGTACTTTAAGTCCTGATGAGGTCATTAGCTGTTTGAGCATTCTAAAATTGAAGGGTCTAATATGAAAGCGATGGATTTCACAAAGTGGATTTATGTGACGTACAGGAAATCCAAGTAGGAACTTAATTCTATCATCAAAACCGTTAAGATTAGGGGTTGTAAGTACAAGTTTTCCTCCTGGTTTGAGTATTCTGTTTATTTCAAGCATGTGAAGGTTTGTGTTAAAGAGGTGCTCCAAGGTCTCGCCTGAGTATATAATGTCAAACATCTTGCTTTCATATGGTAGTGCTTCTTCAAGATTGGCAACAATCGCTTTTACTCCTTTCTCTTTTGCTTTTCTTACAGATGTTGGGGAAATGTCTATTCCATACACTTCGATGCGTTTGGATATAAGCTTTTCCAGTAGTCTCCCATCTCCACATCCAATGTCGAGTATTTTAATCTTGTTACTAGAGTTGCTGTTTATTGATTTCTCAATAAATTTGCAGGCAATATTATTCCTAACTCGATGGGACTTTTTATCTAAATAGTTATGTCCCAAGGGGGACTCGAAGCTCTGGCAGTTTTCAAGAGCTATATCCATTAATCCAGTTTACTAATTTGGTCGTAGATTATATATCTTCGATTCGTAAAAAGGAATACATGCAAACTGGTTATCTGTACTCAGTACATTTAGGTGTACCTGGTGTCTCGCAGTACATCAATGTGCATGCTTCGAGTTTTCCGTTCCTCACACTACAAGTATTGCATCCGTCATACCAGGAGGTACATCCTTTCGGAATTTCTCCATTGTTATTTGGTGTATCTTTAGAAGTCATGTATTGGGTTATGAATATAACCGATGATGTTAGAGCAATTAAAGATAGCAGGGCATAGATTATAAATTTTTGAGATTGGTTCATATAAATAGAGTATCACTTTTCATATATGGTATGTAGTAGTTCGCAAATGTATAATATAGCCATGAGAATATTCATATTAGGAGGACAGAGTTTAAGTAATAGAGAGTGGGTGCTTGAGATTAAAGAAAGTATAAATGATTCCTTTACCACTGTAGATGTTATTGATTATGAACATTGGAAGAAGGGTGAGGGAAGGGCAGATGTTGATCTTGAGAGTAGTAGGTTTATTGAGAAGGTTAATTCGTTGCCCGAGGATTACATGATTTTTGCGAAGTCCATTGGAACTGTGATATTCCTGAATTCATTATCCAGATTAAAAAAGCTTCCTACTAAAGTGGTTATGGTAGGAGTTCCTCTTAATGTTGCCAAAGAGCAGGGCTATGATTTTGAAAAATTAAAAGAGGTAACTGAATTTCCTATTGCAATTCATCAGAAGAAGAACGATCCTTTTTCTGATTATGAAAATCTTAGAGTTTTAGAAGGAGGAATGGTAAAGGTTAATGTGTATCCTTGTCTGAACGAACCTGAGAATGATCATCACTATGCAAATATGGAAACGGTTGGGGGGATTATTCTTGGTAGTTAGTAATCTCAGATAGTACTGTTTTGTACAAATCTACTTTATATTCTCCCGTAAAGTCGTGGTCACCTTCTAATTCAATTAGCTTTGCATTGGAAATTTTGTCCAGATCCGCCGATTGTGTGAGCCCATCTTTGTTTCCGTAAATAAGGGTTAGAGGTAGTTTACTACCAAGCTTGTTGTATAAATCGTATTGATTTGTATTAAATCTCTCTGTCCAGTACTCTGGTGGAATCACTGTTACTTTCCCGTCCGAATGTAGTCTTCTTGATATACTGTTAAAATCTGTTGTACTTCCAGGTCTTGAATTGTATCTGTCTTCAACAGCTTTTCGATCTGTTAGAAAGAATGGAGATATTCCAATTACCTTCAACACTCCTTCTACATCACATAGAGTTGGTATCAATGAACCTTGGGATTGGGCAACTATAACTATATTCTCGCTTGCATCCCGGATGTTGTTAATTTGTTTTTGTAAAACTTTTGCATGCTCGGAAAAGGGTGTAGTAAATACTTCTTTGGTCTCTTCGTTATAGTCGTAGTAGTCAAAGAGAACTGTTTTATATCCTAGCTTATCAAGTTTCTTTGAAAAGTACGTAAATAGTCCTAGGTTATCTTTTCTAATACCAAATCCATGGGAAAATAGAATTGTTGGTTTACTCATAATGTTTTGATTATATCATTTACTATAACTCCTAGAACATTAAAATACTTTGATGATAGTATGGTGTGATATGTATATTGAATTTTTAGCATTATATCTCTTCTGGTTTATTGCGTGGGGAATATATAACTACTATTTTAATCTGAAGGGATTTTCAACAGAGTATACACCGCTGCGTACCTCATTATTTTTCTACTTCCTTTTCTGCCTTCTTTTTATTAGCTTCGATTTAGTTGTATATACAGAGAACCTTGCTTCTTGGTGGTTAGGGGTTGGGGCGTTAGTAGGTCTTTGTACTACTCGAAATATCTACTTTGCACGCTTTTCTAACTCCCTTTTTCAAATGCTTTGGGTTTATGCTTTGTCAGTTGTTATTACAACTGACCTTTTACATCTTGCTTTGTTATTTTTTGTAGGTCATATCCCTATTTTTCTCCTTCCGCATTTAAGTAATAAGGGTCGTCTATTTATATTTGTATCTTCTTTCGCAGGGGGAATTATATTTGCATTAATATATCATAGTTTTGATTTTCTTCCTGCCATAGTAGTTAACTCATTAATTCATACTTTGTTCTATGCAATTCTTAGACCATACGATAGAAAACTTCATATGAATATAATTAATTAGTAATGATATAGTTTGGCATGTGAAGAGATATTGTGAACAAGCAATTGCCGGACCAACTACAGATGAAATTGAGTTAGGATTAAGGCCTACCTTTGGTGATAATAGAACAATTTGGTTTGCATCTGCATCTAATTGTAATAACAAAGATTTCAATATAACTACTCAATCCAATGGTTACGTTACAATTCAATTTTGTAGAGATACAATGCTTGCGGGGGATATGTCAGGGTTCATAATAGAACAACAGTTTGAAAGTACTCTTAAGGAGTTTGATGATGTAACGAAGGTTCGAATTCTTGATTCAAAAGGACAGTGTTTTAATGATATGAGAGGTGATCCCGACCCTAATACCTGTTATAGATGATTGAAGCAGGAGTTTGAGGTATACTGTTTGTATGGATAAGAACTCTGATTTGCTTAAAATTCTCGATTTTTTTAGAGTTGTCATAAGACTCAAAGAAACATATCGATTTACTCCTAAGGGCGAGAATGTATTCGAAAATGATGCTGAACACTCTTGGAGTGTAGTTATGCTTTGTATGCTTATAGGTAAAAGGGTGGGTGAGGAGTTAAAGGTTGAAATAGATGTAGAGAAGATGCTTAAAATGGCCGCGTTGCATGATATTGCAGAGGTGATTACGGGAGATACAAAGACGTGGGATAGTAATGCACGAGTTTCCAAGGAAGAGAGGGAGAGGAGGGCTGTTACAGAAATGTTTCAAAAACTTCCTAATGACCTTCGTGATGAATTTATAATATTGTGGGAAGAGTGCGAAGCTAGATCTACAGTAGAAGCTAAGATTGTTAAGTCTCTTGATAGGGTCGAGCCAGTTCTTCATAGAGTTCTACTCAACTACGGATGGGGAAATTTCGGGAAAGATGATCCTGAAAAAACAGTAGCTGCTTTAGATGAAAGACAGCTTGTTAGACATGAGTTCTCAAATATTCTCACTCAACTCTACAAGGAGATTAGGCAGGAGGCATTAGATAGGAAGATGTTAGAGTAATTTGAGCTATGGATACATCACTTTTCGAAATCTACAAACAATCTCATGAGTATACTCTATGGCCTTTAAAAGAAGATAAGTTCCTATCTATTCTATATGGTACCGATAGCAGTGATATAAATAATCAAACTAAGGTCTTTACCCATATAGAATCCAATAATCCTGTTGGATTTGTTTCTGCCAAAATCAAAGATAGCAAAGGAGTTATTGTTTTCCTATTTGTTTCCCCCGAATCTAGATTGAAGGGAGTAGGCACGTCTCTTCTTAAACAATCCCTTGAATGGTTTAAACAGAATGATGTTCATGAAATTGCATTGGGGGCTAAAGCAGGTTCCTATATATTTCCAGGACTACCCAAGAATTTGGGAATAGAAGGCTTCTTTAAAAAGAATGGATTTGAAATTTCAGATGATGGGCTAGTTGATATGTATCAAGATATAACTAACTGGGATGTACCACAAAGTGTATTTGATAGTGTTGAGAGTGAGAATGTGAAGATCAATTTTTCGAATGAGAAAGTTGCAAAGGATATTGTGGAATTTACTAAAAATAATTTTCCCAATTGGTATGATAACTACAAATTTGATATGGAGAGGAAGAAGTATGAGAAGGTATTCTATGCAAGTATTGGAGATGAAATTGTTGGGATAAGCAAACTGTGGGTTGGAGACTGTGTATGGGATTTACTATTTGAAAACAATGTGGGAGGTGGTGGAGCCTTGGGGGTATCAGAAAAGCACAGAGGTAAGGGGATTGGACTCGCTATGAAGGCTTGGGGAACCATTAAGATTAAAGAAAAGGGTATAAAATATGTATGGATTGGTTGGACCTACGCAGTAGATTTTTATAAAAAACTTGGATTTAAAGTCTGGAGAGAATATTATAAAGGTAAGTTAATGTTGAAATAATAATATGAAAAATTTCTTTATAATCCACGGTACTGATGGTCACTCACAGGAGAATTGGTTTCCATGGATGAAGCAACAGTTAGAATCAAGAGGATACGAGTGTATTGTTCCTGATTTTCCATGTGAAGATGGTCATCAGCTCTCTAAATGGTATGGTGAGATGGATAAGTATAAAGATAATATTACTGAAGAAACTATCTTCATTGCTCATTCAAGAGGAGTTTCATTTATTCTTAACCTTCTTACAGATTTCAATTACAAAATAGACTCACTATATATGATTGGAGGTTTTATAGATTATTTATGGCAAAAACCTAATACCCCTCCGACATCTTTCTTTGCTAAACCTTTTGACTATATGAAGATTAAGAAGCAGTGTAGTAGGTTTGTTAATTATCAATCTGATAATGATCCATATATTCCTGTTGAACATGGCAAGAAAGTGAGTGATGTTTTAAATGCCCGATACGAGTTTATTCCCAATGCCGGGCATTTCAATACGGCTGCTGGTTATACTGCTTTTGATGTCCTTCTGGATGATATTCTTGGTGAATCAGAAGATAAGCTCAGAATTATTAGAGAAAATATAGATGGCTATAATTACTTTCAAAATACCCTAGAAATTCTCTCTGCTGACGAACTTCAAACCCCGAATATTTTGGGGCACTGGGGAGTCAAAGAAATTATAGCTCATCTCTCGGGTTGGGAGACTATTGTGCTGGGGGAGATTGAGCAGATCCTAGAGGATAGGCTTCCTGATACCGTTGGTATTCCTGACCAGGAGGTTGATAGGATAAATATTGAGGAGGTTAATAAGCGGAAAGGTTTGAGCTTTGAAGAGACTGTGCAGGACTGGAGGAATACTTTTAAAAATTTGCATGAAAAACTTGAAACTTTATCTGCGGATGATTATAGTAAAGTAGTTAGCAAGCTCGATCGTAGTACAAGTATAAAAGAAATCTTTGATTATCGGTACGAGGGCTTCGATCATACTACTGCTCACGCTAAGCAAATCAGAGGTTTCTTCAATAAAGAGTGATTTTTCTTAGTCTTCTAACCTTTTTCTAAAGGTTTTTGTTACTCATCAATCAGACTGTTACTTAGGCACTCTTAATTTCTTTCACAACATTTTACGCCGCCCTATAATTTCTATCTCTTGTTTTCCATATGGTTTAGGTGTACCTAGTGAGTAGGAAGCGATGACCCATCCTATACACTTGGTCGCTAGGAAGGATGGAGAGTTAATAGCGAACCCACTCCTAACTACTAGGGGGCGGTAGTACTTACATTCTCCCAAATAAACCTTATCTCACCTCCATATCTAACTTTTGTATATGAAAGGAGGATAGATAAAGGGTTTAAAATTTTCTCTCTATTTATTTAATATTCGATCACTATGAAAAGGATATTAGCTAGCTTGGTAACTATAGCTCTGCTTGGAGCCTTAGCCGCAGGTGCAACCTTTGCTGTATTCACGGATCAGGAAGTGTTAGGAAGCAACACCGTTGCTACCGGAACCCTTGCCCTTACCTTGAATCACTCAGCAGGTAAGCCATATTCGATCTCAAATGCATACCCAGGGTATGTGGGAAGCTGGGAGCATATTGATATCTTTAATGCTGGTACATTACCTTTTGAAGGCTACCTTAGTTTCAACAAAACTGGGGGAGATACAGGTTTGTACAATGAGCTTACGATGAAGATAGAGACTGCGGGAGGAGATGGTTTATGTAATACCAATGACTTTGCCGAGAACCTTATATATAACGGTAAGGTCTCCGCTTTCACACCACAAACTTTGGTAAGTAGCCTTAACTATTGGCACTTAGCAAATGAGGATGATGCAAGTGGCTCTCCAGCAGATAATATAAGGAGCAACTGGACAGAGAGACTCTGTCAGCAAGTTGGAGTTGATGTCAGTGCGGGTAATAGCATAATGGGAAAGAGCGTTACTTTCTCAGAAGTTGTTGATGCCATGCAGGATAACGACTAACGGTTTGATTAGGCTGCACCAGTCTTCCTTGGGTGCAGCCAAGGTATAAGTTTTAATGAAATGTAGTTTGGAAGAAGTAATTATTGAGGATAAAAAGGAGAAAGATTATATAAAAACTCTTGTGTACACCCTATTGGGGTTACTATTACTTCTGCTTGCATTTGGAGCCTATGTAAATCGTGAGCAGATTGCCAAATATAGTATTTATATTGTTCAGTCCGGATCCATGCGTCCAGCCTTAAGAGAAGGAGACCTGATATTCACATATAAAAGTGATGATTACTCTAAAAATGACATTATCACTTTCAAATCATTAAATAAGCAGGTAATTACACATCGACTTATTGATGTGCTTGATAATGGAAACTATAGAACGAAAGGAGATTACAATTCCGTTGTAGATATTGATGAAGTTTCTAAAAAGCGAGTGCTAGGTGAGTATCTCTTTAAGATTCCTCTAATTGGTTACCTCTTCAACTTTATTAAATCTGATGTCGGTCTTATTCTGCTTGTTTTTGTACCGTGTACGATTTTGATCTATGAAGAAATTAAAAAAATTAAAAGTGAAATTAAAAAGCTTAAATCTAAAAAATAGTTGGGTTGTAGCTATTGTTACTGTAATTATTATGGTTTTTGTTACAGATACCCAGGCGCAGTTCGCAGCCCGTAGGGTAGTTGGGGGTAATACTGTTAGAGCTGCCTCTCTCGACTTTCTCCCGCAAGTTATCGAGGTTAGTAATCTTCGTTCTTCTCTCAACACAGGTAGTCATGAAAGTTTTAAACTGGATATTCATAACACTAAACAACTTCCTATAAAAGCTTTCGTGACGGCAAATTCTCTCCCTGCTAGCTGTAGGTTGTTGAAAGTAAGGGTTATGGATTATAGAGGAGGAGTTCTGTATGAGGGGAATTTAGAAGATCTGGTTATCAATACAGGTGTAATTAAATTTGGAGGAAGGGTAGAGTATAGTTTCGATATCTCGTCCGATTCACATGATAGTGTTACATGTAGAATTCCCTTGAGTATTACAGCTTGGCAGTCAATATTTACAACTCCAAGGTTTGGTTATGTCGTCGTTAGAAGAGTGTATAGAAACGTGACCTTTATAAATATCCCTGAGGAAGTACCAGAGGAAGTCACAGAAGGGGGTATTTCTGTCTCCGACCGCGTTGGGGTAGAACGGGAGGTTAGTATTGAAACTGTTGAAACAATAAATGCTGATTCAAATTAAGCCTTTAAGTATCGCTCCCAGAGTTGTTTGTAGAATCTTGGTTTAATTGTAAGGATTTTCAGGTTGCTTACCTAAAGTACTACCTTGATAATATTTAATTGCTTCTATTTCTGATTCCCATGTATTTTGATCATTTAATTCTTCTAACGTAAATAATTTTGTTTTCATTGGTGAGTTTGAAATTATTTCTTCTGCCTCTTCTAAACTAATTTCAATTTGAAATAAAGTGTTTATCATCATACTGCCATCTTTAAATAAACTATCAAAGAATAGCTCTTCTGTATTAGCTGTTTCTATTTTTAATCCTACTTCTTCTTTTAACTCTCTTTTAAGCCCTTCAAGTAATGATTCATTAATATGTACATGTCCACCGGGATGTTTATATTTCTTAGCTCCTTCATTCAGAACCATTAGGTATTTATTACCAACTACTATTAGTGCACTAGCTCTTAGACTAAATGACTTTACTGTGCCATTATCTGAAATAAATGTGTTTTTTCTGAACTCTCTCATTAGATTGGTTATTTAATAAATTTTGTAAAAGAATCTACTGAATCAATACTGTTTTCTAAAACCGCCTTGTAAATATCAATACTCTTTACCTTATCTTTATACTTAATTCCATCAAAGTATGCTTCTTTTATTTTTAGTATAATTTCTCTCTTTTCAGGATGCTCTTTTAGAATCTTTTCAAACGATTCAATGCAAGAAAGTACTAATTTTGTATATTCCTCATCTGGCCTAAGGTACCAAATATCAAATTTCCATTTTTCATTATTCTTAACGACAATTAATTCCCAATAGTACCCTTTAGGAAAATCATTTTCTGGATATGTTTGATAATCCGCTACAGCTACTGTTTGAAATTTATTAGAATCCAGAAGTCGTTTGGTAACTTCCTTCGCTTTCGTATTATGAATGTCATCAGATAGGACAAACAAATCTATATCGTTTCTATACATAACATCTAACCTAAGACTACCAATTACCACCACTTTTCCAATTGAGGAAAATAACTCAAATGCTTTTACATCTTGCAGTATATCCAGTGCAGTTCTCTTTTTCCAATCTGTGTTATCAAGAAGTGTGTTGCTCATATACATAAAGTACTTCTTTATTTGAAAATAATCAATTAAATAAATGTTCGGAATCTGTTAGAAGGGTAGGCGGTGATAAATAGTAGTTGACCTTATTAATAAAGAATTATTTCACCTTCGGGGGAATTGTGAAAAGGTATGGCGGGACATACGAGTCTGGAACCTATGTCTTTGTTATTACTGCGGCATATGTTGGATCATTAGCACTGAAATGTTTCTCTACTTTCCATCCGGTCTTTTTCAGAAGATCTTCTAATTCTAACTGTGAAGTAAGAAGGTATTCAATCCAATCGCTTTCATAATCTTCAGCTTTAATTTTAATTCGTACTTGTCCGGGCATTCGACCCTTATTCGTATTAAACTTGTGATAGTTTAGGTGTTCAGGGTCATCTGTTTGGTAGGGGTCTAATCCATCTCCAATTATTCTCGCATGCTCAGAAGTAATTTGGTGTAGCCTTTCTAAGGTTTTTTGTGCTAACTCTTTATTTCCTAGCAACCCAAGTCCAAGTCCGAAGAGGACCACAGTATCAAACTTCTCTCCATTTAATATATTAATTTCTTCTATTGGAATAACTCGGGCATCTTTAACCCCTCTTTTTTTGCATACTTCAACTGCAAGTGGCGAATTATCGATTGCCGTTACTTCATGCCCTTTATCTTGTAAATACATGGAAACGCGTCCCGCACCTGCTCCAATATCTAATACCTTACCTTGGGTGAACTGTATTGCTTCTTGTTGAACATGTGGCCAATCCTTGAATTCTGAAAAATAAGCAGGTGAGTATTGCGACTTTTCAGTGTGACCGTCATCTCTTTCTATTATTTGAGTTGGATTCTTGCCATTATAGGCATCTAGGAGATATTTCCCATATGCATCTGTTTTGTCATTAGTGGTCATATAGGAGAGATTATATCAGAAGAAATTTCAGGGTACTAATAGAATAAGGGAATAACTGTAGTACAAAAAGCTTCTACCTTCGAACAAAGGAGTACTAAAAACTGCTCAAAATATGGATATTTTCATCCACCAGGATGTGAAATTGATAATTAACTTTTTAAGAGGAAAATAGTGAAGCAACCAAGGGATTCCTAGAGATAGTGGACGGGTCTTGTCGCAACCTTGAAAGAATAGCGGGACATATGAGTCTGGTACCATGTTGTATAATGAAGTATGAAGATATATTTAACAGGAAGTTCAGGTAGCGGAAAAACTACGTATGCTAAAAAGTTAGCAGAATTAACAGGGGTGAGTTTATATTCCACGGATGACTTTTATAATGAAAAAGATAAAAGGATGTTCACATTAGACGAGATTATGGCTGTTGTACCAATAGATTCTGATTGGGTTATTGAAGGGGCATATTACATTCCAGAATATATTAAAGCAGCAGACAAGGTGATTTATATAAGAATTGGTCCTATTAAGACTGCATGGAGGATTGTTAAAAGATGGATGCAGAATAACGACTTGAGAAAGAAGTTTACACTTTCAGAAACACTTAAACTTGTTTATACAACTGTTCGTGATATGTATATTAGTGATGATGTTGATTTGAATTCTCCAGAGCAGAGGCATTATAAAGAAAGGGATAGGTATCTACTTTGCAAAAATAACGCAAAAGTATTAGAAGTGTTATAGATGTGTATGTTTCTCCTATGAATATGGTGGGACATACACGTCTGGAACCCAAAATGAGACAAAAGAGACATATAAAAAAGTAGTAGATTGTGTCTCAGAAGAAAAGGTAGCCCTCAATTTTTGGTTGAGGGCTATCCCTTTTGTTCTTTGTTATGCGTTTTGAAGTTGTTCGAGATATTCGAGAAGCTTTTCGAGAGCATCAATTGTATTTTCCAATTGACTGTTTGACATTGCTGTCAAAGACCGCTCAAGATAAATCTTCCCTTCCTTTTCTTGAATCAACATCAATCCGCTCCAGCCTAAGCCGTTTTCTCCGCCATCAAAAAGCAATGGTACCACGGTATATTGTGGTGAGGAGTAAACAGACATAGGTGGTGTCTCAACTTCAGTTATCAGGTGCTTTATGGTCACATATCCGTTCGCATCCACTTTTACATGGTATACGTATTGCATCGGATAGTTGACCGCGGTCACTTTTAAACCATCATAGGGAACTTCTTCCCAGTTCATCGGCGTATTGGTTGCCGTGTAGATGGTTTCGACCATTAAATTCACCCGAGTTTGAAGTTCGCTTGGAGTAGAATCTGGAGTCGGCGACGCCGGCTCGGGCTTTCCGCCACAAGCTGTAATAACAAAGAGCAATAAAACTAGGAACTTCTTCATGAGTCACCTCTTGTTTTTTTAGTACCCTTTTCAGGATCCAAGTTATTATACCATCCTATAGTATGACTGCGCACTAGTAGGATAATATGTTTCAGAAAATATGGGATTGTGATAGATTGTAATTATGAAGACAACACCATTCTTTAGTAAGGAAATCAAAGTAGGTAGGATATTTAAGGCTTTAGGTGTTTCTTTGCTCTGTCTCGTTTCTATTACCACGGTTTTTACATTTGGTTATGATTCTCTTTTAACCTTATATAGTAAATATTCGGCTGCTTCGTATGTAAAGAACTCGGAAGTATTGGGTGTTGAGGATATGGCTGAGTTTACAGGCTCATATGGTGATTATAAGTATGATGAAGCAGTCTGGGACTTTGAGATGGACAGAGAAGGGTATTACAAACTTGATGAGTTAATTACATACCCTGAGTTCTACCTTCCAGTAAATAAAGGGGCTGTTAAGGAAACTTGGTTATTAAAAGGACAAAGAAAACTAAACCTATCCTGTCCTGACTTGAGCAAAGAACTGGTTGTGGCAGGTAACTCATATGGTTGTACCCTTACTTACAATAATCAAGTGTTAAATAAGAATGTAAGGATGATTGGGACTTGCGATGATGTTGATAAACAAACAGGATGTAGTCTAGAAGTTGCATTTAGGGTCTATTCAAATAGATGGGGTTCAAGTAATGCAAATGAATACATAGTTACCTATGAGTGGGCTACTGGCTCCAAAGATGAAATAAGTGTTTATAAACTAAGTGATGGAAAATCAACCCATCTTAAATTCAATGAAGATGGTAGAGTTGAAGATAAATGGTTTATTTCTTCATATGCTTCAGAGTTGTATGGAAAATATACAACTTGGGAGAATAAAGTAGATTTTAACGATGAAGTTGAACTTGTTACATTATTACATGAACCGAGCATGGGTAGTGGAAATAATCTCGAGAATATATTCAAAATTTGGAAGGTTAAAGATAGTCAACTTATACGAATAAAGACCGTTTTTGATTTGTATAGAGACGATGAGGGGAGGTACTGGAATTAGCTATTAATATAATTACTAGTATGAAAATGACAAGGGAACAGGCACTTCGTACTCTTGGACTTGGGAAATCTCCTACTAGAGGAGAGATTACTTCCGCGTATCGAAAGCTTGTGAGCAAATTGCATCCGGATAAAAATTCTTCAAATTTAAGTAAATTTTTAGAGACTAAAGAAGCCTACGAATTTCTTAAAAAAGTAGGAATAAAAAAGGGGCTTTCGGAGATTCGAGAGCTAATCTGCCCGTTTTGTTACGCTAATCTTACACTTTCGTTAGCAGAAAGGCGTAGAGATTGTGATATTGTCTGCCCACAATGCAAGAAGGACTTCTCTCTGGATTATGGCCTCGCTTTTTATTCTTCTTTGTCTACAATCACTTCTGGCAACTGTCCTTCCTGTAATACTAGTCTAGCATTTGATGTGAATGCTCGTGTTCCTGGAAGACTTATCTCCTGTGCTAATTGCAATGAGGAGTTTTATATCAATGAGATAAATGGAGAGGGGTTACTGCCAAATACTCCTATGTTTTGTAGCTCGTGCTATGAACCTTTGGTGTTAAACCTCAAAGAAAGAAGAGGTGATTGTGACATATTTTGTTCAAGTTGCAATACTGAAACAAAATTTCGGGAGTTCGTTCTATTCAACACCAGCTTGAGCCCATATACACAAGGAGAATGCCCTAATTGTTGTGTGAAATTACAGTTCCCGATTGGATCAAGAATTCCCGATGAGTTAATAGAATGTCCCGATTGCAAGGAATCTTTTTACTTAGAAGAGGCTGAGAATCTTACAAGTGAGGCGATTGAGCAAAGTATTGCGCATAAACGCCGAGATATAAGGCTCATAGAAGGGCGTAACCAATTTAATAGGGGGCTTCTGGTACTGGCCATTGGAATAGTTGTTACTTTTATTTCTTATTCTACTGCTGAAGATGGCGGGACATATATTCTTACTTCAGGGGCTATTTTTTGGGGGCTTTGGGATGTTATTGCTGGATTTTTAAAAATGTCCTAGCTTTTTACCCCGTATACTTATGTAATCCCATTATTTTTAGTTGCGGTAAAAGGTTTTTTTGAGCTAGAAGAAGTTATTTGGATTTTATGATGATTTTTTAATTATAACTCAATCCCCATAAAGGTTTTTAAGCATAGTAAACGAGACTTGTTGGAACCTGTGAAGTATGGCGAGACATATGAGTCTGGAACCTAAAATGAGACAAATAAGACAGTATAAAAAAGGAAAGGGTGCTTGTAAAAAATTAAATTATGGTAGAATCCTAGAATGAAAGTATACTTGGCAGGACAACCTAGTGAATATGATAAGTGGAAAGAGAGCTTTAGGGAAGTTAAGGGTTTTGACTTTTATGACCCCGAGATAGATTCAGATCAATCCTCATCTGATACTTTCTTTCCCCAAGATCTTAAGGCAGTTTCAGAAGCGGATATCCTAATGGCGAATCCCGGCTTGGCTCCCTCGGAAGGTACATGGATAGAGATTGGATATTTCTTAGCTCTTAATACTGAAAAGCCTGGGGATAGATGTAATAGATTAATCATTATTTGGGATAAAGAAAGGATACCTTGGTCTATTGAATTTGTTAAGAAAGCAGGAATTATAGTATCAACTGTAGAGGAGGCAATAAATAAGCTAGAAGAAATTAGGTTGGAGAAATAAGCGTTTCACCTTCGAACCAAGGGTTATTAAAACTCCCTCTTTTTTGACCTTTTTCATACACCAGGATACGAAATTGAGAATTAACTTTTTAAGGGGGAAATAATGAAGCAACCAAGGGATTCCTAGAGATAGTGGACGGGTCTTGTCGCAACCTTGAAAAAATGGCGAGGGATATGGAATGGTATCCGAACTTTTAGCTCAAATAATTCAGTTAATTACTTAGCGATTCCAAAATTAATGAATTACAAATAGCCTCTATACTTCTTGTCCATTTAATTGACTGCGTATTTCTTTGGCTATTAAGTGAGTGAATTTATGACCTGGAACATCAATCTTAAAATGTCCATTTATTCTATATCCAACTAATGCAAGATCTCCAATTGTGTCTAACATTTTATGCATTGCAGGCTCATTCTCAGCTTTTAATGGAGTTAAAAACTTTGATTCAGTAAATGTTATTACAGGTGATTGTCTAGGGTCTTCGGGAAGAGCTTTATAAACAGATCTTATTCCATTCCATTTAGTCAAATCAGTAGGATCTAGAGGTGATCTTAAAAAAGTTCTAGCCCATGATACTTTCTTCTCAAAATCATCATTCTCAGAATAATTTACAGTATATGTATTTATCGGGGCGGGGTATGGAGCTGTTAATTCTATAGATAATCCATTAGAATTTGAAGATAATGTTGCCTTTCTACCCTCAAATTCAGGCTGTTCAAAATAAAGATTTTCATGTATCTCTACTACCGTCCTTTTAGCACCTTGTACAGTAATACCCGCTTCTTTTAATGCTTGTGCAAAAGGTTCAGCTGATCCATCCTGAGCTGGGATTATTTTTTGATCCAGTTTAATTTCAATATTGTCAATTCCCATCCCCCAAATTGCTGCTAGAAGGTGTTCAACCATTAAGACTTCTGCATCGTCCTTTGTTAATGATGTTGTGTGAAGCTCCGTGAAGTTCAAATAATCAGAAAGTGCAGGGATTTTTGTTCCATTAACATTAAAAACAATCCCTGTATTTACCTCGGCTGGAAGTAATTGCATAGATATCTTAGTAGAGGAAAAAAGAGACTGACCTTCAAAAGTTATTTCTTTAGCTATTGTTCTTTGAGATTTATTACTTTCTTTAAGGGATAATTTCATACGATTCCGTCCTATAATATGTTATAATTGCTCACTACTTATTATAGCACACTCCAAATGAGTAACTACGAGAAGCTTGATAGGATAAAAACGATTACTAAAGAGATTAATCCCAATGTTGTTTTTAACTGCGAAACTGTTTCTTTCGGAAAAGACCGTTTTACAAACATTTACTGGTTAGAATTGAAGAAAGATTCTTTAAAATTCAAATTGTCATATGCTGACAAACTATTACCATTGAAGGATTTTGAGAAAAATGATTCAAGTGTAATTGCTGGGATAAACGTTGGAGGCTTTTATCTATCTGACGATAACTTAACTCCACCAGTACAATATTACAATTTAGCTGTTGATGAGGGGCATATTAAACAGCTTCCTAGCAATACTCGTAGTTGCATTCAGACTTACAATGGAAATCTTACAAAATCATTAGTAATAGCTCATGGGTTAATGCGAATCGGTCAAAAGGATTTCTCATGGTCTGGCTTAAATGAAAAACAGGACTCGCAATTGATTGTGTATGGAATGTTCAATCTTGATATAACTAAAAATAAGTTTAGGAACCCTTCGAATGCAAGAGAAACAGTTGAGACCTCTAGATTTATAAAAGCGAATAATAACGAGATCTTATTGGGAATAGGCACATCAGGAACTAATCCGTCTGTGCAACGAATATCAAAAAATACTCTTGATTTGATTCAGTACAGTTTTATCTTAAAGGGTAATAAAAACTTGCTAAAAGAAATAAGTGTAGGGAATGAAATAACTAGGGTGAGGTTTGGTCATGTTGAACATAATGCAAGTGCAAGTCTTTGCAGCGGATCATTTATTTTAGGAAAAGATAAGGTTGATCTTGATAAAAATCTTCGTAATGAGTTGATACATCCTGTTGATGGTAATCCCAAACCAATGTCTGAGGAATATAAGAAGTCTTGGAGTGTGATATTAGAAACGAACGATTCATATATTTTATTTATTAATGATGCACGACCGAAAGTACCCAATCAAAATGGTATAACGGTTTACGAGCTTCAAGACTTAATCCTTAAAAAGTTTGATTATACATGGGGAGTTGTTGGTGATAGCGGTCAGAGTAGTAAGTTATTTGTTAGGGAAAATGGAGAAAGAACAGTTTATGGAAATCTGCATTATATAAATTATTCTAAAACTGAATCTTATTGGGATGGAATAAACGGTCGCCCTGTAAGTGTAGGATTACTCGCTTATGCTTGATCACAGCACTCTACAATATGAACAATTACTGTCTGATGTTACGCAAACCCTATCCGAGAAAGAGCGTGCACTGTTTGATCTACCTAGAAGGTTAATGGGACCTGAATCTGTTAATGAAATAAGAGAAATATTAACAAACATGGGATTTGTGCGATTTGAAGGAGGCCCAGTACTTATGGGAATCAATGATGGATTACCATGCTCAATTGAAGGAACTAGATTAAATGAAACTCCTGCACGTGAACTATATGTCCCTCCTTTTTATGTATCAAAGTATACCGTATCTAATTTGGAGTATGAGCAATTTGATAAGAGGCATAGTAGGACTAATACTTCGTCAGGTGATAAAAATCCGGTAACATGCGTTACATACGGTAAAGCAGTCGGCTATGCATTGTGATTAAGTGAACAAACAGGACTTGCTTTCTCACTCCCAACAGAGCCTCAATATGTAGCTGTAACTGCTCCGTATGGATGGCAATATCCGTATCAGCAGGAGGGTTTGCCTAAAAGAAAAGAGCAAAATCACTTTAGAGCTTTCCCTGATAAGTATCCTGACGGAGAGCTAGGCTCAACTTTAGAGGTTGATGACCCAATCGGTACTCCTAATCATTTGGGACTATTCCATGCAACAGGTAATGTCTCAATCTTTTCGTTAGGTCATTATCCAACAGCAGGACATTGGGGCTCCACATCAGATGGTTCCTATATTGTCGCATTGGGTGGTAACTTTAGATTATGTCCATTTGGTACACGAAATATAACTAGGGGTATCCTTGATGTTACTGGAATTGCCGATACAGTTGGAATAAGATTGGTTCACCCTGATCCTGAGTATTTATTGAGCCAAAAGCGAGATTAAATTATTGAGAAGGTGTTTCCCTGCTAAAGTTCGGGTTTCCGTTTACCCTACTGTGTTGATAATCTATTACCGAACCATAAGTTGGCTTATTCTATATGTTTTTTTACTAAGTTCGGGGAAATATCTTTCAGAAACGGAGGATATGGAACGGTATCCGAACTTTTAATTATGGCGATGATAGTATCCTTGTGCATACCTTGATATATAAATATCTTTAGATCTGCTACTATAAAGTGATACTAAATAATATAACCCTGTCACTGAAATGAATATTTATGTTTGCTCTACTTCAGCTCCCTTACCGGTAGGTGAAAACGATCTGGAAGTCGCTAAGAAATTTCTTGAATCGTTTGGTCATACTGTAACATATTCCGGAAATATGTTTGCAAGAACCGGAAATACTGCTGGAACTATAGAACAAAGAATTGAAGATCTCCATGAAGGATTTGCAAATGATAAATATGATTTAGTTCTTGCTGCTACAGGAGGTTTTAACAGTAATGAAATATTACCGTACATTGATTATGATCTTATCTCAAAGAGTAAAAAGACATTTTGTGGGCATAGTGATAACACTACCTTATGTTTGAACCTCTATCAAAAGAGTAAGATCAGAAGTGTATATGGACTTTGTTACGAATATTTGAGATTTTCAAAGTCTAAGGATGAACTTATAGATTATAATGATGCTCTGATATCAGCCCCCAATTATAAAGCAAACCTTGTAAGTCAATTATCTACTGGAAAAGTCTTAAGAGGAGGAGAGATGAAAGGTACTCTGATAGGCGGAAATCTCTCTGTAATAAACTGGTTGTTAGGTACAAAGTACGGTATGGAACTAACTGACGATTCTATTCTCTTCATAGAGGACGATGAAGACTCGCATGGCTCATATTGGCAAATGTATCTAAGGAAGTTAGAAATGCTTGGATATTTTAATACTATCAAAGGTTTAATTATTGGAAAGACTCCCTTTACAGAATTCAACGAGGGGGCAGATATGAGAAGCATATTAGATACAGTCTTGAAAGACTACAAATTCCCTGTGATATATGATGCCTATTTTGGACATCTAAGGGATAACACTATGCTCAATATTGAATTAGGAATTAATATTGCTCTTAACGTCTAAATCCCTCAGATAATAGTGTTCGGGTACCGTTAGGTAGAGTAGGCGGGGATAAATAATAACTAAGCTTGTTAATAAGAGGATATTTCAGTTCGGGGAAATTATGAAAATGTATGGCGGAGTGGACGGGACTCGAACCCGCAACCTTCGCAGTGACAGTGCGATGCTCTAACCAATTGAGCTACCACTCCATAAAGTGCTGCAAAAGTATATCAAACAACCCTCCTATTTACAATAATTACAAAAGAAATATAATGGAAAAGATAATAGATAACCTGCCCAAAATTGAAACCCTCCGACATTGTTAAAATTCAAACGATTGTATTAG
Organism: Candidatus Dojkabacteria bacterium UBA2022; assembly: GCA_002335495.1. GTDB lineage: Bacteria > Patescibacteriota > Dojkabacteria > SC72 > SC72 > UBA2022. The sequence continues at coordinate 40,435 of DDBW01000006.1, forward strand.
ACCCCAACCTTGATGTTATAGCTACCTCTATCAAAGAGTATAAAGGATATAACTTCTACGACCTTTTAAGCCCACCTAAAAGTGCGATACGAGATGCCATGCGATCCCTAAAAGAAATGCAAAGCATAAGTGCGGATATATCAATATCAACACCTTTAACCCCTATAGAGCAGTACTCCGTGGTGATACTGCGAACTCCGTCCCACTACTTCCTAACCCTTGTACCTTTAACTCCAGCCATGCAACTTGTTGAAACGGTTACTAAGTTAGAAGAATATGCCTATACTGACCAACTCACAGGAGCACTGAACCGCCATGCATACTGGAAACTTCTAGAAACCATGCTTTACGAAATAGGTCGTGAGAACCTTGGATTAGGGGTTATCTTTTTAGATATCGATGGACTTAAGGGAATTAACACAAACTCAGGATATGCAGAAGGAGATAGCACAATCGCTTTTGTCGCAAAGTGTGCTCAAAAGAGTCTTCGAAAATACGATCTCCTTATTAGAATGGGAGGTGACGAGTTTCTAGCTATATTCAGAATCGATCCCAAAAAAGACTTCACAGTTGAAGATATGGCTATGCGTATTTTAAACACGGTTCGCAGAGAAAGCGGTGGAAATATATCTGTCTCGATGGGGGCAAACTATATAAAACCAGGAGTTATTCATACTCTTGTTTCAGGTCCTAAATGGAAAAAAACCTGGAATAATCTATATAACGATCTTGATTCTAAACTTCGTAAAGCAAAAAAAGAGGGAAAGAACCAAGCGATTCTTTCCCTCTAGAACTATTCTTCCCTTGTTACTTTCCTGCGTGGACTTCTAACGCTCTCTCATATACAGCTTTTGGCTGTACTCCTATGAAGGTTTGTACAGGTTTCCCGTCCTTAAAGAGAATAACCGTAGGGATACTCATAACCTGATACTTCATTGAGGTTTCTGGATTCTCATCAACATTCAATTTCATAACCTTAACCACATCCTTTTTCTCATGAGCGATCTCCTCAATTATTGGTCCAAGCATCAAGCAAGGCATGCACCATGCCGCCCAGAAATCCACCATTACCAGCCCCTTGCTCTCATGTACACTCTCTTGAAATGTACTGTCTGTTACTGCTAAATCTGCCATTGTTATTATGATATAATTTAATATGTAACCTATGTTACTACATATTCTAGTTCTTAAATATGTATAAGTCAAGGAATGAAAATTATAAGTATAAAAGATCATACAGTAGAAGAAATTGCAGCCCAAGCAGCATTAGTTTTGGAGAATGGAGGCTCTGTTATATATCCAACTGAAACCTGTTATGGAATAGGGGTTGATGCTACAAATCAGAAAGCCGTTGACATGCTCTATGACTATAAAGGATTTAGAGGTCAAAAACCCTTTTCTATGGCTGTTGTTGATAGGGAAATGGCTGAAAAATATGTGCATATCAATGAAATGGCAGACAACTTGTACAAAAACTACCTACCAGGCCCAGTTACTGTAGTATCTGAAAGCAAAGGATTAGTTGCCAAAGGCGTTGAAACTGAATATGGAACAGTTGGAATTAGAATCCCTGATCATGAGATTCCTGTTGCTATTGTTAAAGCCTTTGGAAATCCAATGACTTCAACATCCGCAAATGTATCTTACAAGCCAGTCCCGTATAGCATTGAACAACTTCTTAAACTCACTCCAAAAAAGAGCCAGAAATTCATAGACCTCATTATTGATGCGGGTACCCTACCAAAGAACGTACCCTCAACTGTTTTAGATACTACGATGAATAGTCTTGAGGTGTTAAGAGAGGGGAAGATTGAATTCGAAGATGCCATTAAAAGATCTAAACTTGTAAAACAGGTGGAAACCAAAACTACCGATGAGACTATTTCACTCGGAGAGGAAATTGCTAACCTGTTTATAGAGAAACATACTAACGGCCCGTTAGTATTCGCCCTTAGCGGTGAGCTTGGAGCGGGTAAAACACAGTTTACAAAAGGTGTCGGCAACTTGCTTAAAGTAGAGGATATTGTTAACTCTCCAACCTATACAATTATTAATGAATATCAGTATAAAGACGGAGACAATACTCGAACCCTTGCTCATATGGATACCTGGAGAATTCAGGATGAGAATGAGTTCAATAGATCTGGACTACAAGAATATCTTGAAAGATCGGATATTGTAGTTATCGAATGGGCAGATAAGTACTATAATCAGCTGGAAAGCTTGGTGAAAGAATTCGGAGGAAGAATTGTTAAGGTTAACTTCAGATATCTAAGTCCTCAAGAACGAGAGATATCTATATACGAAACCAATTAAATTATTCAAAACCCAAATGGTAAAAGCAATCTGTTTCGATCTTGATGGTGTGTACTTCACAGAGGATAGTTTCAAGCGATTTGCACAGGCAATGTCTGTAAATACTGACTACGATACCGCCGTACAGATTCTTAAAAAATCTCCTGAGATGGCATCATTCAAAAAAGGTGAAATGTCGGAAGAGGCATATTGGGATTTTGCCAGAAGGGAGTTGAAGCTTGATTATAGTAACGAGAAAATATTTGAACTCCTTAGGGGTAGCTATGAAGTAAACGAGAGAGTGGTTGAAGTTGTAAAAAAGGTTAGGGAGTTGGGGTATAAAACATGTATATGCTCTAACAACTTTGAGACAAGGATTCGAGAAATTGATGCGAAGTTTGATTTCTTGAAGAACTTTGATGTTAAAGTCTTTTCGTATCTGGTTGGTTGCATCAAACCATCTGAGGAAATATTCAAATACCTTGTAGGAGCTGCCTCTGTAGACCCTTCCGAAATTGTATATTCTGATGATTCTTCTGAAGCCGTTGAAACAGCGAAAAAGATTGGAATAAATGCACTGCATTATGAGGATTTTGATGGCTTTATTAAATACTTAAATGAGTTGGGAGTTAATATCTAATGATAATCCTTGGTATCGACACCAGCTGTGATGAAACTTCTATTGCTATTTCAGATGGCAGAAAAGTGCTGTCCACTATCCGAGCCACTCAGGTGGATATTCATAAAGAGTGGGGCGGTGTTGTTCCCATGATTGCCAAGCGTGCCCATGAAGAAAATATTGAGGGTGTATTCAATAAAGCTCTAAAGAAAGCCAAGGTTACTATTGAAGATATCGATTACATTGCGGTTACGAAAGGACCAGGACTGGCAATTGATCTTGAGGTAGGAATTCAATTCGCAAAGAAATTGAGTAAAGAGTATGGTAAACCTTTTGTTCCGGTTAATCATATGGAAGGACACCTTCTCTCCTCTCTTGCCTTAAATAGTAAAGGGAACGGACTTGTTTCAGACGAAGACTTGGAGAATCTTTTCCCAGCTCTTGGATTACTGATGTCTGGAAAGCATACCGAAATTATCTATGTTGAAGGCTTTGGAAAATATAAAAAGTTGGGACTAACATTAGATGATGCAGCTGGAGAAGCTTTTGATAAAGTCGGGAGGATGCTAAATTTCGGATATCCAGGTGGGCCAGTGGTTTCTGAGTTTGCCAAAAGAGGTAAGGTTGGAGTTATTGATTTACCAATTCCTATGGAAAAATCAGGGGACTTAAACTTCAGTTACTCTGGTCTTAAAACAGCAGTTTTGTATAAAGTTAAGGAGTATGAGCAGAAGGGGATTCCTCAAAAAGAATGGGTTTATGATCTATGCCGTGCATTTGTTCACTCAATTGAGATGTCTGTAACAGTTAAGCTCCTTAGCGCTATTAAACAATATCCTGAAATCAAGAGTGTACTTGTTGGAGGAGGGGTATTTAGTAGTGAGTACATTTTGAGGAAGATAGGGCAGGTGGTTAAGGATAAGGGTTTAAGGTATTTGTATCCAGAACCTGATTATAGGAGCGATAACGCTGGGATGATATGTATTGCAGCGTACTACAATATTCTTGATAATAAGTTTTTAACTGATAATACTGATATTGATAATATAGACAGAGATCCAAGACTTAGTCTCTAGGAAATTCAAATACTTTAATGTCTCTATCAATATAAGATTCTATTTCAAGAATAACTCTATCTGTATCTATATACGGTGTTATAAGGTAAACAGCTTTACCTTTTCTATCAAAGATTGTTATCTGAGCCGTAGGAGGGTTAAATTCTGTCCCATTAACACTCATCTCTATATCAAGTCCTGTTATATTCTTAACGGTTTTAATAATTGTCTTTCTATCCTCGCTATGGAGCTTATCTTTATTTAGATTTATTATCTGGAAGACGGAACTTAGGTCTCCAGTTAAATCATTTCTGTCTAGGAGTATTTTTGACGCAGGAAATGTATTTCTATTGTTTAGCTCCTCTGAAATCGTAAATATATTTCTAGCGACACCTGCGCATGCGTCTTTAAATTGATTAATTGCTGAGACTGATGCGTCTATCTGAGAACTTATTGCGCTTCTTATATCAACTCTTCCATCATTAAAGCGAAGTATAAAGTGATTATTTTCATCATCCTCAATCTCTAAAACCGAGCCGTTTTTTGTTTGGTATATTGATGTAGTTAGTGCTACTCTACCTGCAAAATCATAGTGTCGATTTACCATTGCGTAGATGTAATCGTCTTCTGGGGCTTTTTGAAACTCAACATCGAAATCTGCATTTATTCCACTCTCCTGAAATTTAGGGAGTACTTTCCATTCACTTAAAAAATCACTTGAGTGTGTGTCATATACATAAATCATTTGCTGTAGATATGTCGATAAATCACTCCGTCCGAGTCTGAATTTTGCATCAGAAAAGTATTTTGGATTGTCTATAAAATCAGTACATTCTGGAAGTCCTATTCTTATGGCATCAACGGCAGCATTAAACTGGTGTACAAAGTTAGTTCTGTCTTGAAGTTCCTCTTTCTCAGCTCTCTGTAGTGATCCTGTTACCCATCTTGGAGCAGGCATTATATGTTCAGTGTCTAATTCATTGAGCAGTAGTATAATTATACATTATATTACGTAATAACCGCAATTTGATGATATTAAACCCCACTTTAAAGACCCTTCCATTACTCAAGGATGAAAAATCCGATAGTGTATTTACCCTTATAAAATATCTTAAGTGGGTTTTAGGCCTTAATTTCAAGCTCCTTCCTTGGGTTGTTACTATTAGAACTCTCTACATCTTTTACTTTAATATCGAACCGATAATTCACGGTTATATTTGGGGGAAGGTTATAGATGCGCTTATAAGTAGGGAGAGCTCTCTAATCTCAAACTACTTGATTGTATATCTAATAATTATTGCTTTCTCATTTGTATTAAGTGCCGTCGGAGATAGGATTGATATGTATGGTAAATCAACCTCAATGTATAAATATCGGGTGTACTTCTCTACTATTATCGCTTCTCTTGGAATCCCAAGTTTAGAAAACCCTCAGATATCAAATAAAATATATAGACTTAATGAATCATATAACGATCTGTGGAGTTTGACCCAGAAGGTTAGCAACTTAGTGTCCTCCTCTGTAAGCGTATTGGTATCTCTTTCTCTAGTTCTAAAAGCTCATTGGTTATTTGCGGCTGCCATATTTGTTATTGTACTTGCTCGAGCATATGTTCATGGAAAAGAACTTAAGGAGGATTGGAAATTTACAACTTCAAACACTGAAAATAGGCGAATATCTGAAGGGTATATTAGCTCGCTTATTCGTATTGATCATCTTAAGGAAGTTCTTCAAACAAACTCTTTTAATTTCTTCATGAAGAAATACCAAAAGTTTTCTAATTGGTATTACTCTATTATTGCGAAGATGAGACTCAGAAAGGGTCTTTTCGATGCAGGCTTCGAAATCCTATTCGTTATTGTTCTTGGATTTCTCATCACATATTTTATTCGCCAATATCTTGATGAAAAGATCTCAATAGGTGAGATTACCTTCTATGTAGCAACGTTTCGCTCCTATATTAGTTCCTTGAAGAGTTTTCTTGCTGGTTTTGTTGTAGTGGGGGAGGCTAAGGAGAGAGTTAAGGATGCATATGAAATCTCACAAGTTGACTCCGTTAAAGATGTGAATAGAGTAGTGGCACTTGATTCAAAAAATATTGATATATTAATCGATAATATTAATTTCACATATCCTGAGTCCAAAAGAGAGGTTATTTCTCAACTTAGTCTTGAGATTAAACAAGGAGAGAAAATTGCTATCGTAGGGGAGAATGGAGCAGGAAAAACTACTTTAATGAATCTTCTCCTTGGTTTCTATCCGCTTAATAGTGGAAGTATAAAGGTAAATGGAGATGATCTCTCAACTATTGAACTAGGCTCTTGGTATAAGCATGTGGGTATGTTGATGCAAAGCTTTAATCATTACGATTACCTAAGTCTTGAAGAGAATATAACGTTAGGAGTCAAGGATGAAAATCGTTTGAATAAAATGATGAAGATGTTTGGAGTCTCTGACTTTGCTTCTAAATATGAATTTGGTAAGAAGCAGATGCTTGGGTCTAGGTATAGTAATGGGATTACTCCTAGCGGTGGTCAGTGGCAGAAGATTGCTATGGCAAGAACCTTGTATAGAAATACTCCGGTAGTGGTTCTGGACGAACCCACTTCAGCTCTTGATCCTGTTTCTGAGGCAGAGATTTTTGAGAATTTGTTTGAAGAACTAAATGGAAAAACAGTAATAATTATCTCTCATAGATTCTCAACGGTTAAAAAGGCTGACAGAATTATTGTAATGAAGGAGGGTAGAATAGTGGAGGAGGGAAGTCATGCAAAATTAATGAAGCTGGATGGTGTATATGCTAAATCGTATAGATTACAAGCAGATTCGTATAGGGATTAGATTACGAGTTGAGCAACAGTGGGTTCACCCTCTCTTTCAGAATAAATGTCCAAAACTACGCTTTCCCCCATTTGAGTCAGTAACATTCTGTAATCTAAATCTCGTGGATTCTCTGTTTTCGAAACAAAAATATGTGTTGATGTAAAACCTCCTCCTCTTAACACTCCTTCTCAAGTAATGAAAATTCCTGATCTACCAAGATCCTTATTAATTCTATCAAAGTTTAGAATGTCCTCTCTATGTCGGTATATTGTTTGAAGTATTGTTAGCATATGAGTGTAAAGGTCTCCGTTTGGTATATTGCTTCTTAGTCCGGGAAATACTTCGGGGTTACTAAAGAAGTTTTCCTCAAATATATGTAGAAAACTTGCTGTTGCGCCTACACAATGCTTGTATTGGTTTAGAGCCTCAACACTATGATGCGTTTGAGTGAATTGTGCTTCCTCTGATTGTAGTAAACTTGCAACCCCTTTTAATTTCATATGAGGATTATGCTATAGGGCGCTAGTTCTGGTCTAGTGAGAGTTTTAACTAAATTTTCTCATCTACCTTCACAATTACTTCAACTGCGGGGGCTGTTGATAACATGTTTCCGGTTCTTGGTGCTACTGCTATTCCAGCTTTGATTTTTCCATCTGTAACTAGAGCAATACCATATGTATTAGAGTCAACCTTAGGGTTAAATGTATTCTCATCAAATCGACCTATCCTTAATACTTCTCCTTGGGTACTAGTTGGAATTTCAATCACCATACTATACGGATCTCGTTGTAGACCCGCGATTTGTAATTCTGGATTTTTTGTCGCTACTGTATACAGACGGGGGATTTCCTCTTTTTTATGGACTATACTTTCTAGTATTGACCTAAATATGCTGCCATTCGTTAGTTCTGTGCTGGCAAACATGTTTGGACTTTCGGCTAGTTTTTTTTCTATTTCAGCAACCATTCTTTTTAACGATGCATAATCTCTACTCCCAATATTCTCAATAGGTATGAACGCCCCAATTGCATCTCTAATACTTAAAGGAGCATTTTGTTTATCTGGCATTGTCTTATTTGATTATTTTATCTCACTCTCAATCTCTAACAATCTGTTGTATTTTGCAAGTCTCTCACCTCTGTCTGGTCCTCCAAACTTACTCTGGCTTGAGCCTGTTCCTACAACTAGATCTGCAATCATATCATCGTTAGTTTCGCCTCCTCTATGGGAGATCACTGCTTTCATACCTGATTTATGTGTTAGTCTAATAGCATCAATTGTTTCCGTAACAGAACCTATTTGATTAAGTTTAATCAAAACTGCGTTCATCGCTTTTAGATTTATACCCTTGGTTATTCTCTCTACATTTGTTGTGAGCAGATCATCTCCTACGACTTGATATTTATCTCCTGAGTTTCTCATCAAATACTGCCAACCCACCCAGTCCTCCTGGTCAAAAGTGTCTTCAACCGAGAATATTGGATACTCATTAAACCACTCAAGTTGTTTTTCTAACCATTCTGTACGAGTCAATTCTAATCCTTCTCTTTTAAGAACATACTTCTCCTTTTCATCATCGTAGAATTCAGATGCGGCTACGTCAATCGCAAGTCTGAAATCGATATATGGCTTATATCCAGCCCTCTCTATTCCTTCCATTATGATATCAAATGCCTCTTTATTTGATTGTAGTTCGCTTGGGGCATATGCTCCTTCAAATCCTACGTTAGCACTATATTTCTTCTCTACAAGAATATCGTGCATAGCATGGAATATCTCGGCTCCTGCTCTAAACTTCTCTTTGAAGTTTGGAAATCTAAATTCATCGGGAACAACCATGTACTCTTGGAAATCTGTTGCCCAGTTCCCATGGAGTCCCCCCTCCATTACAAGAATTAATGGATTTGGAAGTTTAAAGAAATCTTTATCATATCTATCATTTGTGTATATTTTGGCAAAGTATTCATAAAGAAGGATTCCCATCTCTAATGCTGTCGCTCTACAAAAAGCCATTGAGAGAGAAAGAATGCTATTTCCTCCCAGGTTCGTTTTGAGTTTTGTTCCATCCATATCAATCAGGAACTTATCAAACTCCTCTTGTGATTTGAAATCTCTACCGACGATCTCTTTTTTTATCTGATTATTTACTGTGTCTACTGCCTTGAGTACCCCCTTGCCTCGGTAACGACCTTTATCGCCATCTCTAAGCTCCAATACCTCAGTATCTCCTGTGGATGCCCCTGATGGAACTTCTCCCTTGGCCCACACCCCCGAATCAAGTACTATTTTAGTGGATAGGGTAGGGTATCCTCTGGAATCCAGAATCTCTATTGATTTTACGTCTTTAATTCTCATTTGGGCAGTTATTCAAATTTACTTATTTAAATCCAGTATGAAGCTAGAATCTCCCCCAGCCATAACTTCTGGAAGAATACCATTCCATTTCTCAATATACTGCTTCTGGATAAGTTCTTTGCTTAAGGTTTGCTGTTGAAGTCTCTGTGCTTCTGCTTCACCCTGGGCTTTTGTAATCAAAGCCTTCTTTTTGAACTCTTCCTGTTGAGCTTTATACTCTTCGGTTGCAATCCTCTCTTTCTCTATCTGTTTCTGTTCAATGGTGTTTACATAATCTTCTTGAAACGAGATTGATCGAATTCCGAATTCATCAAGGATAATTCCGTTCTCTTCGAAGCTTGGAACTAACTTTTCTGCAATCTGTTCGGATACCTCTTGAATATTACCTGTATAGAGGTCCAAGGCTGAGAAACTTCTTGGCATATTTCTTGCCCAAATTCTGGAGTCAGTCTTTACGATTTTTTCAACTACTTCACCTTCTGTTCCCAGACGTTCTGCAATGTTTTTTACTTCCTTCGGATTAATCGAAAATCTTACAGTGTATCTTACGGAAATCTGTTGCCCGTCCTTTGTTGTTGTATCAACCGCATAGTCCTGGTAGTTGGCTTGTGAGTTGCTGTTTGCCATTACATCCGCTGCTAGAGTCTCGTAGATAATCTTCTGCGTTCTATATACGAGAACTTTGTCTACAAAGGGAATTTTTACATGTAATCCTGGTTTAACAGGGGATCCTACGATCTGTCCAAACCTTGTAACTACACCTATGGTTCCATAGTTAATGGAGTATAGGGTGGAGGAGAGAAGCACTATTGCTGCTGCAACTCCTATTCCTACGAGCATGACTAGCTTTGCTTTTTCTTGATTCATTATGATATTAAAAAATGTTATCTCTATATTGTTACATTAAATTATTGTTGGATGCAATTCTTTTTGGTAGAATACTCATGAAATCATTTAGCCGAGGTGGTGAAATTGGCAGACACGCTACCTTGAGGTGGTAGTGGGAGTTAAATCCCTTGCAGGTTCAAGTCCTGTCCTCGGCATATGTGTGGTATAATCTCACACTATTGGGGCGATTAGCTCAGCTGGTTAGAGCACCTCGTTTACACCGAGGGGGTCATAGGTTCGAATCCTATATCGCCCACCATTTATCCTCGTCTACCCCGAAGCTCCGTTCAAGATCGTTCATAATCTCGCTTGGTAATCTAAGTCTTATGTTCAATTTGTATGGAATCATTTGTCCTTTTTTCTGCCTTCCTGCAATGATATCCTTTTTTGTCACAGGTCTTGAAAAGACAATTATGTCATGAATAATCAATTGCAAGATATCTCTTAATTGTTCTCTGTCTTTGTACAAGTTTTCTAGCTCCTCTAGATACTTCTTTTTGAAGAGCTCAAATACTTTGTTATATCCTTCATCTATCGTCAGATCTGCCAATCTAGATTCAAGTTCATCATAATCAGCTTTATTCTTTTTATATAGTTTATCTTCTTCATCCATTTGCTCTGTAAATTGGTTGTCAGATAGATGCCCATTTTTATGTTGAAACTTTATGCTATCTATAGTTCTGCTGTGACTATTTATTAGCCTTTTAAGAACCGATAATCTCTTATTTAACATCTCTTTTTCAAGTCTGCGAGATTCTAACTTTAGTTGATGGTTATATACATCTCTCGGATTTCGTATAAGCTTTTTTAGGAAATCAACAACATACTCCTCAATGCCGTAAGCTGGAAGAGGAAGGCAACTACAGTGGATAGAACTATGCTTGGGACTTTTCCTTTTACATTTGTAATAGTAAGAATACTTTCCAGTCCCTTTATTAACTAGCTTTCTTTCTCCCACCCAGTTATGTGGTTGCATGTCAATTTCAGGATTGTAACAATTTGCACATCTTAATAATCCCCTTAGTAAATAAATACTATCACTATGCATTCCTTGATCTCTACGAGTTATTTCGTCTTTGAGTAACTTCTCCTGTACAGCTACAAAAGTCGGTTTATCAATAATTGCATCATGTATGTGTTCGGATAGTACCCTTTCTTTATCCTTACCCTTCTTCTTTGAGTACCAATACTCACCCATATATATCTTGTTTCTCAGAATATGCTTAATGACATTTGAGTCCCAAAAGTATGGTTTATTAACTTTTCTTCTTTTCCCTCTATATTTCTCATGCATCTCAGCAGAAACACTTGGAGACGGAACTTTATGTTGCATTAACCAATCAGCGATAGCCTGTCTACTTGAGTTTTCCCATAAATACATGTTAAAGATTTGTCTAATATAGTTAGCTTCCTCTTCTAGTATTACTAACTTTTTATCTAGGTCCTTCTTGTATCCATAAGGAGCATGTGACCCCATAAATACACCTTCTTTAGATGCAGAGGCTTTACCTGTATGAGTTCTTTCCATGATATTTTCAAGCTCAAGTTCTGCGATGACTCCTATAATCCCTAAAACTGCCTTTCCGAAAGGGTTAGTGGTATCAATACTCTCATTTGCAGAAATAAACTCAATGTCTTTCTCGTCAAAATAATCAATTATTTCAAGAAGAACTTTTAACCTACGAGCAAATCTGTCAATTTTGTAGACAGCAACAACATCAAACGGTTTTTGTAAACCTTCTGTATTATCTATATCCGAAATCATTCTCCTGAAAGCAACTCTCTCATCCATAGGTAGAGTTCCACTCGCACCCTCATCTATATAGATATATTGGTCGTCTATTACATTTCCCTTCTCATCCATCCCTCCGGCATAGACATATCTATCCTTTCCTTCAATAGTTTTCCCTTTAGCCTTTATAAGATTTAGAAGTGTCTCTTTTTGCATCGGAATGCCGAACTTTTCTACTTGTTCATCGGTTGAAACCCTTATATACAAGGCAACTCTTTTAACATTTTCTTGGTCAAATCTGTTTTGCATCTTTAATACAATGACTTCTCCCCGAAGTATATATAATTATTTCTTTCCTCTGGTTTTCATCAATAGGGTATGAAGTAGTCTTTTATCATTTTCTTCAATTGAAGTTACAACTACCTCCATCTCCAATACTTTATTGTTACTTTCTACTTTGAGCTTTTTATTTACCTTTTTGTAAAGTAACTTCCCATTGGAATCAGTAGCCTTTGCATTATCAACATAGTCAGGAAGTACTCCAAACATACTTTCCTTGCCCTTCCAATCCGATGATTCTATCCAATGTGTAAGATCCATTTCTTTTTGGGAAGTAATTTCAATATAGATATACTCTCCATTATTGTCTTTAATTGCCTTCATTGGATATTGGGAGTTTTTTGGGGGAGAATCGTGTACTTTTGAGAAAAGTTGTTTTATTTCGCTTCTTGTTTTCATGAATATATATTACTTGACGGAGTGTCAACATGCAATGCACCACGAAGTCCATTATCTGCTGGAGGTTGGTGATACAACATAATTATATATTCAGTTTCCGGGTAACTATGGTATATTTACATATGGCTACTGCCCGTCAAATAAAAGCTATAGAAAAATTATCAGATTTTATCAGAAACACAAAAGGTACAAAGATTCCTTTCAAAACACTTGGAGAAATACTCCGAGAAGCAGGTTACTCTGATAGTGTTTCTAAATCCCCTCAAAGGGTAACTGAGAGAAAGGGATGGAATGAGTTAATGAGTGAATACTTTCCGGAGAAAGATTTAATTGACTTGCACAAACGAATATTAAATAAGTCTGAGTCGTTCAGGTATAAAGATAAAGTCGTTAAAACAAATCAGCCACATTCGGATGCAAAATATGCCTTAGATATGTACTACAAATTGAAAGGAGCATACAAGTACGATCCTGAAAAAGTTGCTTATCAAAAACCACATCCTGGCTTTGAGTTTTTCCAAACGGATATAGCATGTGAGTTCTGGTTGCATAACAGATATTTCAGAAACTTTCTAAAAGCTAAAGAATTGAATGTTCCAATGACACATCCTGATGCAGGAAGAGACCTGGATCATATAGTGATTAGAGGATATGCAGAGGATTACTCTTACGAAGATGTTGTTCAAATGTTCATTGAGAAATATGAAAGAGGTGAAAGGGATTGAAAATCTTAGGGTTTTAGAAATAGATCAGCAAGAACATATGTTCTACTAAATGACTTTTGCCCTTCTTTCGTTTTTAAGACAATCTCAACATCAATCTCAGGAGTTTCTTCGCTATAAACTTTAGTGTCATATATTTTTCTATCCGATTCCTCCCTAAGTGCCAAAGTTGAAAATACTCTAATCCATTTTTCAAAATGTTCAGAAGTATTAGCATTAACTTTAACCGGTAGGTTCAGTCTATTACTCGCACTGCCTTTTATTTTCCCGTACCAATCCAACTTCCTACCATTGATAATAATTCTTTCAATGTATATATCGTAATCACTGTAATTATGAATATAGTAGGGAATCTTATACTCAGTTTCGTTTGTTCGTGAGTATGATACAAAACTTGTTCCTTTCCTTATCTGTTCGTATTCAACTTCAATATCAAATATTTTATATCGCAAATAAACTTTGTATGTGGAGTAAAATAGAAAAATAAAAGCAGAAAACAGGAGGATTAGGTTACTGTATTTTTGGACTAACAATGAGTACACAGAAGCACTCATCCCACTAAAAAGTATTACATACTGAATCCAATCAACCCCGTCCTTCCAAAATATCAAAACTTCGGAGAGATATTTCAAAAACTTTTGATAATTCTTCATCTGTTGGATTGTACTCTAAAAGGTCTTTTAGAACAATTATAATCCTTCGGTCAGTTTACTGACTGTAATTCCAATAGCCTTTGCAATACTGTAGACAACTGATAGGGAGGGACTAACCGTTCCTCTTTCAATTCTACCTATATAATTACTACTCACATTTGCCTTAAATGCTAACTTCTCTTGTGTTAATCCTGCCTTAGTTCTTGCTTTTCTAAGTAAAGCACCAAACTTTTTCTCTATTTGATTTGCCATATCTAAAGATTATGCAATCACAGCCCTATAGACAACGAGCTATCTACACGGTACAATCTGCATGGCTAAGTTAAATAAATGCAGTTAAGATGGATATATTTCTAACAATTCTCAAGTGGGTTATTGGATTGATAATTCCGTTAATAGTTAGATATTTAGTCATTAAAAAATCTGTTACAAAATGGGTTGCAATTGGGATACTTGTTGTAAATTGGTTCATTTGTGCCTTCCTTTACTTTTCACTCCTTGAATCCATGGATGTTATGGCTGATGTTGGAGTACCAATTTTTGTGATTATTTCATTTGCAGGGTATTCAATTCTTACCAATTAAAGTATGAAATGGTTTTGGGTTATATTAACAACTATCTTGCTATCAATCCTTTCCGGAGCATTCTACTGGTTTGCATATAGACCATATGAGATCAAAAGGGATTGTTCGGTCGTAAGCGAAATTAGTAAAGAAATAAGGGAAATTACAACTCAAGATGTACACGAAAGTATCAGATTGAATAATCTTTGTAATCAATTCACTGAAAGATATGCAAAAACTTACTACAATTGTTTACAGGAAAAGAAGAAAAACTATATTAAGACAAGTACAGAAGATTCAGAATTATGGAAATCGTGCGATGAAATAGAAAAAGTATGCAGGAAGGAATTAAATAAAGAAACAAGCAACAAATACGACTTCCTATTCAGTAGATTGACTCAACCTACATGTGAACGAGAAGATCAGACAAAAAAGAATCGTTTCTACGATTACTACTACGAAAACGGGATTTACTGTAACGAAAGCTTCCCTGTACTTAAAGAAAGAGATGGCGAACAAGAAAAGACCCTAAAAAGAGATGCAACTAACGAAGAGTATCAAAAGTGCCTTAGAAACAATGGACTATAGGGATATTTAGGTATAAAATCGTTAATAAACTTTTATCAAATTACTGTGGCAGTAACAAAGTGTCCAAAATGCGATCATTCACTTGAAGTAGATACACCCGGTAAGTATAAATGCCCTGAATGTAAAAGCCTTTTTACATACGAAGGGAAAGACATTCCTAGAAAAGCAGAGAAAATCTCTGACAAGAAATCCTCAAATGTAGGATGTGGGACAATAATTATTATCTTTCTCGCATTAGGTGTTATTGGAGCATTTATTTCTGCTGTACAAGAAGCCCTTACTCCTGCAAGTTTTACCCTGAATGGAAGGGATGAGAGAGTCGCATCTACACCTACAACTACATTAACTTTTGAATGTGTAAAGATTGATTCTGTTAAAATAAACGATACTCTTTTGAGAGAAAGTGAGAAAGAGGGTTTATGCGATACAGGTTATGAAATATCCTTGAAGGACGGTAAAAACGAATATAAGGTACAGGCACTTGGAGATGATAAAACCTTTCAGGAAACCGTAACAATTTCATTTGATAAAAAGGCTTACGATAAAGCACAGGCAGAAATCGCTAAAAAGAAGAAAGAAGCAGAGGCGAAAAAGAAAGCGGAAGAGGAAGCTAAACTAAATGCACTTGCAAAAGATTATTGCTCACAAAGAAAAAGCGATATTAGAAAGTATCCAACACTAAAAATTGATGGCTCAAGCTATATTATGGAGTTTAATACCGCAAAACAAGGGAGATACTTAACCCAGACAGACTGCAAAAATAGAATAACTCAATTGCTCAAGTTAGCTGAAAAGGATGGGACTGTTATTTCAGATAGTAGAATGAAAGACATAATCCAGAAGAAACATTGGATTGGAATGAGGGACTATCAATTTGTTATCTCGGTAGGTAATCCTGACGACATTAACAGTTCCAACTATGGTTCGTACAAGAGTGACCAGTATGTATACCACAAAGATTCATATGGAATAAGTGCATATTATGTCTATTTTGATGATGGAAAACTTTCAAGTACTCAAGACTTTTGATGAATATGAAAAGGATCTCTTGTCCACAATGTAATCAGACTCTTAATATAGAAAAAGAAGGTGTATATAAATGTCCCGACTGCCAAAGTACCTTTGAATATACAAAAAAGAAAGTAAATCTCTTGGAAAAGGGAAACGGTAAAACATTATCTACTCAGGTAGTTACTTACTCATTATGGGTACTTTCCTTATTAGGAATACTCTTTTCCTTTGTGGTTTTAGCTACAAGTTTATTTGGAGGGTTTTTAGTACTACTTTCAGCTATTCTTATCATGCCTCCTATAAGGAATCTATATTCACAGAGATTGAAGGTCAGATACCTACATGCACTAATCATTTCGTTTATCTTTTTTATAGTTGGTTTGGGATACATGATGAATGTATATGTAAATAGTGATGAATATAAGCAGTCAGTTGCACAACAAGAGTCGGACAAGAAACTAGAATCAGAAAGACAAAAGAGATTAGAAGCAGAGAGAATAGCAAATGAAGAAAAGAAAGAGCGAGAAAAGGCAGAAGAACTTGCAAAAAAAGAAAAAGAGGAACGAGAGAAGTTGGAGAGGCTTATTGCAGAAGCACAAGCAATAAATGAAGACTATCCAGAAGAAAAGGATGGAGTAAAGACAGATGTAAAGGGTACACAAGATGCAAATATAAGGTTAATTAATGAAACTGAAACAATTTCAGATAAAGAAACAAACGAAGAGAAAACACTAACAAAGCTACTTGATGTTATTGAAGTGGTAGATGGTGACACAATAAAAGTCTCCGAACTTGGTACATTAAGACTTATTGGCATTGATACTCCAGAAACAGTAGATCCTAGAAAACCAGTACAATGCTTTGGGAAAGAAGCATCAGATAAAGCAAAATCTTTGTTGAGTGGTAAAAAGGTTAGATTGGAGTTTGATACCTCACAAGGAAGACTTGATAAATACGGAAGGACACTTGCTTATGTATACCGTGAAGATGGATTATTTTTCAATAAAGAGATGATTAAGCAGGGCTTTGCACATGAATACACATATTCAACCCCATACAAGTACCAAAGTGAGTTTAAGAAGGCTCAGAGCGAAGCACAGGAAGCTAAGAGTGGGCTGTGGGGTAGTGCATGTAAGTGTGAGAAGGGAGAGGAAGTATCCAAGAGTTGTACCGCATGTAACCAATTGACAGTAAAGAAATACAATTGGGATTGCAGTACATATACAGAGAAAGTTTCAAGTAGCTCATGTTCTTACAAATGTTCAACTACAACTCCGGTAGCACCTAAACCATCTTCTCCATATACATGTAATTGTAGTAAAACTTGCTCACAAATAACTAGCTGTGCCGAAGCTCAATATCAATTAAAGACCTGTGGTTGTTCTGCTAGAGATGGAGATGATGATGGAATAGCTTGTGACTCTATGTGTCAGTAAGTAGTTGATACATTGTTATGAGGTAATTGCTTTAAAGCTCAAAATAAATATAATGAATGTATGGAAACCCCTTTGGTGAACCCAATAGTCTTAAAATGGGCGAGAGAGAAGAACGGCTTCACAATACAGCAAGCCTCAAAGAAATGTGGTGTTACTGAAAGTACCTATCTTTCTTGGGAAGAAGGGAAGGTTGAGATTCCAATAAGGAAACTGCCTGTTTTTGCGAAAGTCTTCAAATATACATCTGCAATTTTTTTGTTGGATGTTATACCAGAAGAGAAGTATCCGATTGAGTTTAGAAACTTCTTTATTACATACGGAAATATAGGTAGAGAACTCAATTTAGCCATTAGATCTGCACAATATGTACAATCAATCTTGAAAGAGTTGTCTGAATACTCTGACAACAAGTTCGTGAAAAGAATATCCGAGTTGGGAGAAAAGTCTAAGAAATTTGAAGAAATTTCCACGATCCTTGAAGAATATCTAAATCTTAATTACTCTCTTCTTCACGGGCAAAGGGATCAATTCAAGGTTTTCAAGAGGTGGAAGGAATATGTTGAATCTCAGGGAATCTCCGTTATGGAGAGAGGATTTCCACAGAATGAGGCGAGGGGCTTCTTGTTATACGATGAAATAGCCCCGGTTATTGTATTGAATACAAAAGATTCTATTCATTCAAAAATATTCTCGTTAATACATGAGCTTGCACATGTCGTCTATAGACAATCAAGCATTGATAATGAAATAACCCTGACAGAAAACAAAAAAGGTGAAATTGAAACATTGTGTAATCAAATTGCAAGTGAAATTCTTGTTCCCCCAACTATACTTGAAGAAAGAATTATCTCTGTTCAGTCCTCTCCTTTAGAGGTAGTTATTTCGGACTTGAGCAAATATTTTTGTGTTAGTAGGGAAGTTATTGCTTATAAATTATTAGATTTGAAATACTATACAAGGTCAGTAATTGAACAATATATAGAAGAAGTAAGGCAGGAATCATTGCTATTCAAATCTAAGAAGAATAATGGAGGAGACTACTACAAAAATGTGATAGTTAACAATAGCCCATTGTATTTATTTACTGTTTTTGATGGGCTAAACAATAATAAAATCACTTTTGGTGAAGTGGTGTCAATTCTTAAAGTGAAATCAGAAAATATAACCAAATTGGAAAGAGTTCTCCTAGACTACTATGAATAAATATTTACTTGATACAAATGCCTATATAGAAATTGATAGAGGTGCATCGGTTGATATGTTTCCTACTACACTGTGGGCTAGTATTGGAGATTCAATAAAGAAGGGAGAGATTTTATTACTTAAGGCCGTATATAACGAAGTTACAAAGTCTAGTGATGGATTAAGTAGCTGGATGAAAGGTTATTCAGATTTCATATACGATCACCTCGCGGATATTGATTTAATAGCAAGAGCAAAGATAATTGTAAATAAATATCCAACAATAGTTGATCCCAAAAATATCAATGATCAAGCAGATCCATATATAATTGCTTGTGCTTATGAAAAGTCACTATGTATTGTAACGAATGAGGGTAGAAAGCATAGTAAGATAAATATCCCGTATATCTGTGATGAGTACAATATTAATTGTATTCAGTCATATGAGTTTATGAGAAACACTGGATGGAAGTTCTAGCCAACCATAATTGTTACTTATAGTAAGTAAAAGAACCGCATTACTGGGCTTTTTTTGGGGCAAGTAAACAAATTGTTTAACATCTCACGAGTCATATATATTATTTT
Source organism: Candidatus Dojkabacteria bacterium UBA2022 (assembly GCA_002335495.1). Taxonomy (GTDB): domain Bacteria; phylum Patescibacteriota; class Dojkabacteria; order SC72; family SC72; genus UBA2022. The sequence goes on from DDBW01000006.1 coordinate 59,680, forward strand.
TATCCTGCTTTGGGGTTCTTGCTTTTTGGGGAAATTGATATTCGCCCTTATTTCTCATAGTCTTAAGCCATCTTTTCCCTTCGCGACAATACAATTTATTGTAAATCATAACCATATGCCCTATAATATTCTATCTCAACCCGAAAGGAGGTGAGGTTAATGTTTGCAGTGAACTTTTTCACTCGGATTGAGTCCGCTGATGCCAAAGGAACCGGCACAGTAGACAAATCCACAGGTCAGACTGACTTTGACTAGTCGTCAACCTGCAAGCAAGAAAGGAGATGTAGAGAATCAATACCGTCATCAATATGACAACCCTTTCTCTACATCTCCCCAGCTCTTTCAAATCGTTTAAGGAGACACCATGCACACAGTACTAGTAATAACATCGTTGCCTGACCCCCATGTGGAAATGGTCAAGGAGCATCTTTCTGCGGATGTAGAAATGGTGATTTTTGATCCAAAGGCTCTCGGTATTTCTGGAAGTTTTACTATTTCAGAATCAGGAGAGCTGCTTTCACTTGGTGGACAGAGTCCTGTCTCAGTCTGGTACAGAAAGCCGAAGTATTTATCAGAGTCAGAGATAGAAAAACTTAGAGTCCCGAAAGATTATCTTCCTGCAATTGCTTCATTGCATGAAGAAGGGTTCTCACTAATCCAAGAAGCATACCCAGATAGTCTGTGGGTATCTAAACCAGCTGCAATCAAGAGAGCTTCCAACAAGCTTCTGCAATTCTTGACGGCAAAGAAGATTGGTTTCGCAATTCCGGAAACAATCTTTTCAACAGATCCAAAAGCAATTGATGAGTTACGAAGTAAGGTGGGAGACATTGTGATGAAACCATTGGGGAGACCATTTGCAAATGTAAATGGAGTACCGTCGTGGTTTTTCGCAACAGTCATCCCTGCAAGCCAGACCATGAATTATGAGGGTCTTGGATTAACACCCATGATCTTTCAGCAATTAATTCATAAGGCTTATGATTTGAGGGTAACAGTTATCGGTAACAAAGTCTTTGGATGTAAGATAGTTTCAGAGAAAATTGATTGGCGAGTAGCTCAATCAGAACCTGAGACATTGTATACTCCACTTGACCTTGATAAGGAAACTACCGAAAAATGTTTACTCATGAATCAACAGCTTGGTCTGAACTTTGGAGCCTACGACTTCGCATACTCCAATGAAGGAGAACTTGTTTTTCTTGAGATAAATCCAAACGGACAGTGGGGATTTGTTGAGAATAAAACAGGATTACCTTTATCAAAGGCAATGGCGGAGGTGCTTATTGGTTCTTCTTAGATGTGCTGGAGGGTAGTTTTTTGGTAGAATACACCAATGAAACAAAGCTACCCTCCAGTTACAACTAAAAGAGTGGATGTAAAGAAAATTGCTAAAAGATTAATCATGATGGCAAAGCGAGATCAAGAAGTAAGAGATAAATACTTTGCTCTGAATGATAAAAAGTATCTGGACGAAATGTGGAAGATTGATGAAAAGAATCAAAGGGAGTTTAAGGAAATCTTTAGGCAAGTAGGTTTAATCACCTCAGAGTATGGATCAGAAGCACAAATGTCTGCTTTCTTGATCGTTCAACACATGTCTAGAGAAGAAGTGAAGTTTATGAAAAACTACCTTTCTCTAATGAAAAAGAATATTACAGGTTATCCACTCAATATTTATGCAATGTTAGTTGACAGAGTTAGAAATTGGGAAGGTAAAGACCAGTTATACGGGACTCAGTTTATGCCTGTAGAAGGGAAAGAAAACACCTACAAACTTAAAAAGCTATACAAGTCTCATTTGGTAGAAAAGAGAAGAATGGAGTTAGGTTTAGAGCCTCTAGGAGAGTACATTAAGAAACTTCAGGAAGAGAGGGGAGTTACTTTAATACTTTAGTACCTTCTAATTGCTTTATCTAGATCATGTATAATCAATACCAACCTTCTTTCTTGGGCTTCTGGGTGGTACAATATCTCTGACCATTTTCCCATTATGATATGATATTAATATGACGCAAGAAATTGAAGAAGAAATAAAGGCACATATTGCATTAGGAATCATTTTGAATGAGAAAGGTGAAGTCCTTATTATTCAGAGAATCAAGGAAGAAAAGGGGGCAGGTGAAGTTACCCTCAATTGGGCGTTTCCAGGTGGGAAAATTGAAGAAGGTGAAGATAGCGTAAGTACTTCTATAAGGGAAGTATTGGAAGAGACAGGGTATTCAGTAAGCATTAGTAATGAAATTTCAGGAAGAAAACATCCTCAATTTCCAGTATATGTTCATTACATGGCAGGTGTTTTACTCTCATCTACCCAGCTTGATTACGACCAGTCTGAAATAAAAGAGGTTAAGTGGGTTAAACCTGAACAATTGAAAGATTACTTCTCAACCGACTTTGACGAGAAGGTACAAGACAGCCTAGGGATTCACTAATGATTTCAAATTGATTGCTAATTAGAAAGATATACTATCAATGAGTAGTTAGTTTTAAGTTCCATGCTTTGAAGTGTCGCCCACCATTTTTCGTTCTCTACCCATAAATGATTCTGTATTGTAATATTGGATGAAATGTCAGAATCTTTAATTGAAAACCGGCCACAAATACCTCAATCACTTGGTGAAACAGATTTGCGAAATTATTTATCTCAAAGGGATATTGTCCTTAGCGATGAGGAGTTGGAACACTGTAGACTGATTGAAGTACCAGATGGGGTACCTATACTAATCATTGATCGTGAACACGATGAGTGGGAAGGCGGTGATGACCCGCTCCTGGCAAAATGTTTAGGCAGTCCTTCCTGCAAAGAATTTATCCCAGAATATTTTCTTCCCGACCTCAAAAGGGATGAGGATAAATACCCAGATTTTGTTAAAAAGCTTATGGGGTTCAGCGCTGATGATACAAACGCTGCATATGAGAAGAGGGGGGGATTCTTCTATTATCATGCACAAAAGTTTATGGGAGTGGAAGGAAAGAAAGTTTCTGTTGTTGATATTGCAAACACTGGCTTGTATGAAGCATATTTCAGCCTCTGGCCAGCAGTGTATTCGTTAACAGGCAGTGCATTACCACTTCCCCCAACACTTAAAATCATCACAGTATTAGCGCCGTGGGTAATGCGGGCAATTAACTACATTGGTGATGGTCAAAAAGTAGGGGATCAAAAGACAAATGAAAACGGACGCGGTATATATGACAAACGCCATATAAATAGCTATGAAAAAGCCATTTACGACATGGAAGATGCAAGACGAGTATATGCAGCAAGGGCGCTAGAGAAATTAAGTAATGACAGGAAAAAACAATATCCAAATAATGATCAACTATTAGTGGCTGTATATCCTAAGGCGCATGCAATGAGAATAGCCAACTATTTAACCAATTTAAATCCATCTACGGCAATTTCCACACAAGTCAAGAATCTCTTATACCGATACCCAGGCTTGGAATTTTCAACAAGAACATATGAGAAAAAGAAAAGCTATGGTAGCAAACCAGAGGGTTATTGGGATTTAGTTGAAAACGTTAAATTCTAAGAATCAAAATAACACCAGTTTTAAGTTCCAGGCTACTTTGTACTGCCCACCATTTTTTAGAAATTACCTTAACAAATGGGAACTGGATTATCCTTAATTACTGAATATGCACTCGGAGGACTTATTTTCTGGTCTACATTAGTCGTAGGATTCTTCCTTTCGAGTATCTTTCCTGCTGAACTACTTACTAACTTATCACCTATCTTAACCGGGTTAGTCCTAATTGGATCTCCTTTCGTGTATTTAACCGGACTTTTAATTGATATATTGGGGAATGAAGTTCTTCAATTGATTAAAATCGAAAGAAATCTGGGCTCAGATAACTACAATAAAATAGTTGTAAATGGCTCAAATTCAGCTAAAGACAGAGTAAGGGGATTTGAGTCAACAAAAAGGTTTCTGCGGATTTCGTTTATATCCTTTTTGATTAATGTAGTTATATTTTTGATCACCGGATGTATTACAAATCAGCCGTTACTCTTCTGCTTTACAATAATCGCTTTATTTATTGGAATTCTTTCTTTCACAGGCTATTTAATGATAAAGCAAAAGTATGAAGCAGTTTTGGAGCAATTGAGTTAAGTATTGTCCAGCTTCTAATAAAGAATAGTTTCTGATCATTTCCCATCATTTCCCCAAGAATAATATATTATTAACGAGTGACCAACTTAGATAAGCATAATAAAATTAGGGAAGATTTAGTTGAAATTGATAGTATACCTAATCCCCCTTTCAATACCAGGTCAATTAAGAAATACTTACAGTGGAAGGTAGGGTCTCTTGGTTTTGATCTTGTTTCAAATCCATACTACTCATATATTCATGTTACTTCCAATCCTGGTGCTCAGAAGTTAGTTCTGTTCTCTCACACTGATCACCCAGCATTTGTGTTTAAAAATAAAGATTCGGGTCTTCTTTTAGGAATGCAATTAGAATAGCGTCTGCAACTAAGAAGTATAGAACATTTAAATAAAGCCTTTTTTTAAACTCATGATTTGATTTTGTGAGGAGCGAGTAAGAGCTTTGAAATACGATTCCGAATACTAATAACCAGATAAGAACTTTTCCGCTATCCATTGAATATTATAGCTAAAATATTTTTAAACTCTTGACATCTCAATGTCGATATTACACTATGATGAAGTATATATAAATTATTTCTTACCTGCTCGAAATGGGAAAAAAGGTTAAATCATATAGAAAGAAATCCCCTCTAATATTAGTTGTTGCTGTGGCTGTAGTCGGAGTTCTCGGCTTCCTGACATATCGTTTAATAGATAGTGGAAGCCTAGGTTCACAAAATGCCTCTGCTGGATCCGTTAAGGAAATGACTGTTGAAGGCTTTAAAGTAACTCTAACTCCTTCACGCTCAATTTTGAAGGCATTCACAACAGGTGGTAAAAACACCCCAACAACCACATGGCGTTACACTATTACTGGTAAGAACTCTGCTTGTTATAAGCCGGTAGTAAGAGTACAGAACGAGGCTAAGCCGAACCAAGTCAACGCTCAAAAAGTCAATACTATTTTATTGGTTTTAGATCTCACTGAACAGAAGGGTTGTACTAATAAAAGAGCCCTAACAATAACTACTTCAGGAGTTTTTCAGGCTTATACAAACTCTAACTTGAGGTATATTGTTCAGTTTAGTCCTGCCGTTAAGAAGATTAATACCCCTCGTTCTACCACTCCAACCTTTGAAACAACCAATAAGGGTTTTAAGCTTACTTCCAGACAGAGAAGTAATGGACTCTGGGCATACACTGTTACGGGTAAAGCCGGTAACTGTTATGTTGCGGATGTATCCGCCGGTGGTGATGTCGATGCCGGTAGTACAGGTAGTTTTAGTGGAATATATACTCTAAGGTTGGTTAAATCTCCCAATAAGGATTGTGTAAAGACTACAGATTTAAAACTGTCTGGAACTGCCGATGGTAAAAAATATAAAGGTAACGACTACTACTTCAAAGTTAGATACGCTCAGAACGTGGAGCTTGTTTATACAGAGAATAAGGGAACGGCAAAGACTCTTAAAAGTGGTCCCGTAACATTACAGTATAAGTATGCGTCTAATGGGATATGGAACTATACAGTATCGGGTTGTAATATTATTTCTGTTACCGCTCCTGTCTCCAAAAGTCAGCCGGCAAAGGTGTCTGTTTCTGTCACATGTAATGATGTGCTGGCAAAAGAAATGAATTCAAAATCTGGTACTATTGCCGCGCCTTCAGATGCAGTATTTTCTCTTAATCTTGTAACTGATAGGCCTAATAATGGGACTGATAGGCCTGATAATGTAAAAACGTTGAGTAGTGGTAAAGTAACTCTCTCATATAGTTACTCAGGCAATGGGACCTGGAAATACACCGTTACCGGTTGTTCGATACAACAAATCACAGCCCCGGTTTCAAAAAGTAAGCCTGCGAAGGTTGCTGTTACAGCTTTGTGCAACAGCCGATCTCTTGATTCTATAACCGTGTCTAAAACGGGTACTATTACTGCCCCTGAGGACTCGGTATTTAGCTTCACTGCAACGTATCGTTAGTAAATCGACTCTGTAGGGATGAAAAATAGTAAGTTGTTTGGAATGAGCTTCGCAAGAATTTATAACCTTTATGTTAAGAAGGTTGAGAGGAAAGGTCGTTCAAAGAGTGAGGTCAATGACGTAATAAAGTGGTTAACAGGATATAGTCAATCTGAACTAAACTCTCAAATTAAGAAGGATGTTGATATGGAAACTTTTATAAAGGAGTCTCCTGATTTGAATCCTTCTCGTAAACTTATCAAAGGAATTATATGTGGAGTTAGGGTAGAGGATATAGAAGATCCAATAATGCAGATAATAAGGTATATGGATAAACTTGTTGATGAAGTAGCAAAGGGTAGAGCGATGGAGAAGATACTGAGAAAATAAGTAGATGTTATATAAAGGATATTCAGTACTAACCAAACCGCGAATCCTGAGGCATTTGGGATTAATATATAATAGCGCTCAGGCAATATACCCTTTCATTATATGTCCAGGGTATATTATTAATGAGTCTAATAATTTTCAATATTTATCAATCCTTGAGCATGAGGCTACCCATCTTGATAGGGCAAAGAAGTTTGGGATTCTAAAATGGTACCTTTTATACATATTTTCTCCCAAATTCCGTTTAAAAGAAGAAGTCATTGCATACAGAGTTAAAAAGAAATTTCTAGAATCAAAAGGAGTACTCTTTGATGTTGAAAAACATGCTAGAATTCTTTCAAGCAATATTTATGGAAAAGTTGTTAAATATGAAGAAGCTGTTAGATTACTATCAAGTTAGAATATGGATATAAAAATAGTTAAACACAATTTGCCAGAACCATACTCTGAGAAAGCCAACTTTCTCGATAAGACGATTGGTAAGCCATACTCAGAGTCCTATTCACTTACATATAACTCTGATAAAGAGACGATTGAAAAGCTTTATAGAGAATATAAAGATTCAAACTTCTTATTTACAGCTGAATCTTCAACCGGACCTATTGGCTTTATAATAGGTAGGCATACAGAGAGTCGGGAAATATACTAAAATCCTTAGTATTAACGAAATCTCTATGTCACATGCCTTTAGGGGGCAGAGAATAAACGAGATGCTTCGAGAAGCTTCTATTCTTGATTATAAACCCAATATAATTTATGGAGAGGCGAACAATCCTGTCTCTGTTAAATCACGTGAAATAGCTTGTTCAAAATTGGGGTACTACTCCTATTGGATGGAAGAATCTATATCTAAGTTACATCCTCTATCAGAAGAACAAATTCACACTGTCCCCTATGATTTAGCTCGTCATTTTGATCCTGATGTTATTGATAAATATGTAGATGGTTGCAAACCCTTCATGCTATACAGCGATGTTATCCCAAATGAAAAATTTAATACTGTTCCTGAGTACGAGATCCTTTTCAAAAAGATAAAGGATTACTCTGATAGTGTATGTAAAACTTGTCTAGGAGTTCTAATCTCTATTAAGAGTGGGTATAAAGTATAAGCTACTGAACAAACAACTCTATTTCATACGCCTGTATATTAGGAGTCTCATAGGGATGGGCTTTCTTACAAGCCTCTACTACCTGTTCTAGTTTATCGATAGGGCATACCATTTCAACTTTATCTTCCCCCTCTCTGCTCATTGTTCCTGCTTTACCAATTGTCGGATTGCTGTTCTCCCCTGAAAACCAGTTCCCTTCTCCGTGTGTAATATACGCGTTGTGAGTATATTCACCAATTACCCCTGCACCAGCCTCTGCCATTGCTTCTATCACATTATCTGTATGAGAAGCAGGTACCATAGTTATAATTGTGTACATTTTTTGTGACTTCATATTATTAATCATATCCAAAAACAGATATTTTTTCTACTCAAATGTTATAATTCAAATATGGATTTTAGAACCCAGCTGGTAGTATTACTGTTTATAATAAACATTGTTTTTGCCCCTTTGTTAATAAGCCTCCTTGGTAAGAAAGGTTTTTATAAAAAGAAAAGTATTGATACCAAAAAAGGAAATAGGGCGTATTACAACCATCTCCTTGAAAATATGAGTACCCCTTCAAGTTTTGGAATACTCCTTCTACTTAACCTTATTGTTTTGAGTTTACTCTCCCATGAACTGAGTTACATCATTTTATTACTTGTACCATTCCTTTTAGGATTACTTGGCCTTTACGATGATATATATCAATTCTTTTTTCATAGAGTGGGAAAACATTGGGGTCTGAGAGCCAGATATAAATTACTGATACAGGTGCTTATATTTTTTGTAGCTTTTTATCTATCAACATCATCCCTTTTAATATCTCTGATATCGTCATTTCTCGCTTCTTTTATCCTCAACTCATACAACATAACAGACGGATTGGATGGTTTAGTTGGGGGGATTTCTATACCTGTCTTAATATTCTTTGCTTATTTAGAATACATCACGTTTGGAGCTAGTAATGTATTCTTTCTTATCGTATCTTCACTGTTATTTGTATTAGTCTTTATGATCTTTAATATAAAACCAGCAAAGGTCTTTTTAGGAGATAGTGGATCTTATACGATTGGCGCTTTAATAGGTCTGCTTGCTCTTCGATACCCATTAATCATCACTATCCCTCTTCTTTCACTATTTATACTTGAAGGTTTAAGCAGTCTATTACAAATACTATCCATTAAAATCTTTAAGAGAAAGATACTCACAATTGCTCCTCTCCATCTACATCTATTAAATAAAGGGTGGAGTCAGTGGAGAGTTATCGGAACTGCATGGGCACTGCAGATATCAATTACAATAGTTGTATTCTTTGTTTATGGGAAATAATCCGATAGAGATTCTAAAATCATTGCATAATATCCCCAATGCTCCTTTCTCAATAAAAGGAAGGTCTGAATATTTAAAGAAGTTTATTCAAGATATGGAGTTAGAATATGAGGAAACGGAATACTACATCAAGGTTAATCTTAA
>DDBW01000022.1:0-366 GCA_002335495.1 Candidatus Dojkabacteria bacterium UBA2022
ATAGGACTGCATTGCAGAGATTGAAAGAGGCGGCTGAAAAGGCGAAAATTGAGTTATCCTCTTCTGAGACTACTGAAATCAACATTCCTTATATTACTGCTGATTCAAAAGGACCAAGGCATCTAAGAAAAACTATGACTAGAGCAGATCTCGAAAAACTCGTTGCCGAACTTATTGAAAAGACTGTTGCACCATGTAAAAAGGCTGTAGATGATGCCAAATTAAAAATGTCTGATATCAATGAGGTAATTCTCGTTGGTGGTATGACTAGAATGCCAGCTGTCCAAAGAAAAGTTCAGGAAATTTTTGGAAAAGAGCCAAATAAGGGAGTTAACCCTGATGAGGTAGTTGCTGTCGGAGCTGCTA
>DDBW01000022.1:707-848 GCA_002335495.1 Candidatus Dojkabacteria bacterium UBA2022
ACTATCATTAGGATTAGAGACTCTTGGTGGTGTTATGACCAAATTGATTGAAAGAAATACTACTATTCCTGTCGAAAAGAAGCAGGTGTTTTCAACAGCTGCAGACAATCAGCCAGGTGTAGAGATTCACATTCTTCAAGG
>DDBW01000022.1:1131-4884 GCA_002335495.1 Candidatus Dojkabacteria bacterium UBA2022
GAGATGGCTGCTGATAACAAAACCCTTGGTAGATTTGTGCTTGATGGTATTCCACCTGCACCAAGAGGGGTCCCTCAAATTGAGGTTACGTTCTCTATCGATGCTAACGGTATTCTTAACGTAAAGGCTATGGATAAAGCTACAAATAAAGAACAAAAAATTACTATTACTGCTACAACGGGTCTTTCTGAAGAAGATATTCAGAAAATGGTGAATGAAGCTGCTGAGCATGCCAAAGAAGATAAAGAGAAGAGAGAGCGAGCTGAGGTTAAAAACGATGCTGATACACTATGCTTTAGTGCAGAAAAATTAATAAAGGATGGTGGCGATAAGATTGATGGTAAGGAGAAGGAAGAACTCGAAACCATGATCAAAGAGCTTAGAGAATTTATTTCAAAAGATGACTTTGATAAAGAAAATGTTAAGGCTTCTACTGAAAAACTATCAAACAAGCTGCAGGAGGTTGGTAAAAAGATGTACGAGAGCGCTGCAAAAGAGGCCCCAGCATCGGATACTAAAAGCGAAGAACCTTCAAATAAAGAAGAAGTTAAGGACGGAGACGTTGTAGAGTAATCTGCGATAGTGTCTTATAAGGTGGGAAGGGAGCTTATCCCTTCCCATTTTTTTGTAGATCAATTATATTTATGTTACTATCGTTAAGTGATATGACATATATTGATACTGCCCAAGAATGAGTAATAAGAAATTTATAAGCGTAGTCGACACCATTCAGAAAATTTTATATCTGCTTGCCCTGATTGTTGTACCTCTAAGTATAATGCCCCTCCCTTGGGATTTGACTGAATTCTCAATGACTATTGCCCTCTCTATCTTTACCCTTCCTATTATTGCTTTGGAGATAGTAAAAGTTATTTCTCGAGGACAGGCCGTTTATCTCAAAAGCCGAATGGATTTATCAATTCTACTGCTTTTATCTGCTTTTGTTATTGCTACAGCCTTTTCGAAATCTCAGGTTACAAGTATTCTAGGTTTTGATGGAAGACTTGGAGATGGTGTATTGGGAATCCTTTTATTAATCACTTTTTCATATGTAACAAGAAGTTTTGTTAGTGGAATTGACGGAATTATACATTCTATAATGTACGTTTTAATTGGAATATCTATTGGGGCTCTCATAAGTGTGGTCTCTTTCTGGGGAATGAATCTGCTACAATTTATCCCTGCTTTTGACACTTTATTCACGGTTGGATTGCCAATCTATACCTCTGCAAGAGTATCTCTAGTTGTATTTGGGGTTTCAACTTTAATGTCTGTAGGCCTCATTTTCTTTAGTCTTAAAAAGTATAATATCGGCTTATTAATTACATCCATATTAATGTTCCTTATCAATGGTCTGGCGGTGCTGCTATTTTCCATTGTTCAAGGATCTGAACAGGTTACACTTCTCATTGCTGTCCTTGCTTTGTTTACCACCCTTCCTTTTATGCGAAAACGACCTCTTAACGCAACCTTCGTAGGAGTATCATGGATTACAACCATTGTTATTATAGTAGGCTTTCTCCTCTTAAAAGTTCCGCAGTTAAAAGATTTTGTTATTATTGATTCAAGTAATCTTATTACCCAAGTTACAATTTCACCGGAAGTAGGGTGGAAGATTGCTACAAATGCTGTAAGTGAGTCTTTTTGGAACGGTGTTGTAGGTTATGGTTTAGATACTTTTTCAATTGCATATAACATATACCGTCCTTTAACTGATGAAATCCTGGTCCTTAACAATACAAACTTTACCTTCCCAAGTAATCAATTGCTTAATATATTTATCTCAACCGGAATACTAGGAGTTTTGGCATGGGCTTTCTTATTGTTTAACAAAGTTATTGAAACAATTGAAGATTTGAAAAAACGGAATTTTGTTGACGCCGAAGACTTTATTCTACTGATGCTTAACCTCGTTGCTATATATATTCTTGTATCTTCGGTGTTTATATACTTTACCTTCTTTGTATATCTACTACTTTTCCTCTCAATCTCCTTGTCTACAATTCTTAGGTATAACGGAAAAGAAGATAAGGCAGAGAAGTTTGTTTTGAACCTAAACATGTTTACTCAAAAAGAAGAACAGGGAGTTGTTAAGAACTCTATGATTGTAATCGTAGTACTCATGCTTCCACTTGTTTGGTTATACTCCAAAGTTCTTGCTAGTACGTCTGCATCCTTTAGCGTCCTTGAAGCTGAAAGAATCACAGCAGAAGGAAGAGAATTAAATGATCGGGGTAAGCTTGGAGAGAACAAGAGACTTGAGATGTTAGTAGATGCTTCAAATCTATACGGTAATGCTATTGCGCAAGTCCCATATAATGATATGTATCATCGAAGAGCGAGCTTAATCCTGTCTCAATATGTTGAATTATTGGTCACAAAGTATAATAAGTCTGATGTTGAGTCTGAAAAGAAAGAACTTTTCGAAGATATTACTGCTTATGCTGATATTGCTGTTGAAGAAGCTAAGTTAGCAACAGATAGAGCCCCTGAAATATACGCAAACTGGGGTACCAGGGCGAATGTATATTCAAAGATTGTTGGAATTGGATTCAAGGTGTACAGCAAGTCCGCTCTTAGTGCAATGCAGCAGGCGGCTTCTTTAAACCCATTAAATTACGAGCTATACTATAACGCAGCTCAGTTATACGTGATTAATAATGATAACGATTCGGCTATTCGTACTCTTGCTCAGGTATTCACAATCAATCCTGAGCATATCCCTTCTAGTGTTCTTGCAGGGGAGCTCTCGTTAAATGATAAAGATTATAAACAGGCTGACAGATACTTCAACGATGCTAAGGATGTCATGGACAAATATGGAGATACCGATTCGGAGTTATACAAGTATGTAGTCAAAAGATTAACCGAAATAACTCCTCTGTTACCTAAGCCCGAGGTAAAAGATGAAAAGAAATCTGAGACCTCCTCGGACCAGGGTAGTGATAGTCTAAAAGATACTCTACCTTCAACTCTTCCAAATAATTAGGTTGGTAATAAAAGGTCCTATATGTTTATGGATTAGTGCATTTCCTTGTTTAAATAATGATAGCCACTTTTTAGTAGGGTAGTAGTTAATCTCTTCATAAGGATTGTCTTTGCGTTTGTCCAATTCTAATCTTAGATTTAGAACTCCATGTAGCCACTCCTGAATTTTAATTGGCAGGTGCTGGAAGAATGGGAAAGCGTAGTGTGGTTCAATTATCGTATTGTAGTCTGGAACAAGTATTAAGAACTTCTTCCCGACTCTCTCTATTTCTGCACATGTCTTCTGGAGAGCCTCGAAAGGTTTTACATGCTCTAAAACTCCAATACAGACTACAGCATCGAACTCCTGGTCTTTAAATGGTAGAGTTCCATCTCCTTTAATCTGTTGATATGTAAAGTTATCTTGCTCAATTTTACTTTTTTCGAATAGATCTACTCCAACAATAGGATTTACCTTATTAAAATGTTCGAAGGTTAGACCCTCTCCGCACCCAACGTTGAGAACCCTATCGGTTGGTTTCAATTGCAGAAGCTCAACGATTTTGTCGTATCTTCTCTGTTTCTGTTTTACTGGGTTGTAGAAATTTCTTGGATGTAGGTTCATATATATTACTTCTTAACTTTAAAGTTTTTATAGTACTTACTCTCTGAAACTGTACTATCTTTATAGTATTTACTATTTAATGACTTATGTCCATATGGTCGTGCGACTTTCTGATCTACCTCTTCAAATGCCATCTGAGCAATTTTCATCCCAGGATACAA
>DDBW01000022.1:5218-5840 GCA_002335495.1 Candidatus Dojkabacteria bacterium UBA2022
GCAGTTTCCAGGGTCAAGGAAACCTGCCGTTGTATGGATTATTAAACCAAGACGGGCAAGAGAACTCTTCCCTTCAAGTCTTCCAACATGTTTATCATCAACTCCAATCATCTCTTCCACATGGGCCAGGATGAAGCTGCCAGGCTCTAATTTATAGCTACCATCCGGATCTACATGGACTTTGGTCATTAAATCCGTTACAGGTTTCTTTACATCAATAATGCTATGCTTTTGGGTGTCAAATTTCATAAAGTTATCTCCGAGGTGCAGATCATATGAGGTTGGTTGTAAATTCTCTTCATTGAAGGGGGATATACTTATTTCACCTGTTTTTAGCTTGTTTTTGATTGATATATCTGACAGAATCATCTATGGCTTCTAATATTTTATCTGAAGTTCATTATAACTTATTATCTAGTGTTTAATGAAATATAGAGATGTAGAGTATGAAATTGTTATATGGGATTGGTTGTGGACCCTATATTCAAGACAAGATAACCGTCTTTTTTATTGGGTTGAGGAGTATTTCAAAAAATACGGTAGGGAATCAAGGAATTTTCTTGTAAGCTATGCTTTCGCTCCCGAAAAAAGAAAGGCTTTAATTGAGAGGTTTGGTATTGAA